>DAIETC010000028.1 GCA_027345905.1 Kineosporiaceae bacterium
CAGCTCGGCGAACAGTTCCCGGTTCGCGTCCAGCCGGGCCACGAACGCGTCGAGCCAGGGCTGGCCGTCGCGGTACGCCGCGAGGTTCGCGGCGATGCCGAGGGTCGAGACCCCGTGGTTGGCCACGTGCGGGATCGCGCGCAGGCGCGCGGTGTCGGTCGGCGTCCCGGCAACCAGCTGGGCGCACTTCAGGCCCGGCACGTTCCACGCCTTGCTGGCCGACAGCACGGTGGTCACGTGCTCGGCGGTCCCCTCCAGGCTCGCGTACGGCACATGGACGGCACCGGGCAGCACCAGCGGGGCGTGGATGTCGTCGCTGACCACGCGCGCGTCGTACCGCGTCACGACGTCGCGCAGCCCCTCGAGCTCGTCGCGGCGAAACGCCCGGCCCCACGGGTTGTGCGGGTTGCACAAGAGCACGGTGCGCGCCCCGGCGGCCAGCCCGGCACCGATGCGCTCGAGGTCGAGGGTCGCCTCGGGCGCAGCTGGGTCCAGCGGGACCGTCACCAGCTCGCGCCCGGCCAGCGGCACGATATCCAGGAACGGCGGGTACGTCGGGGTCGGCACGAGGACGGGAGCGTTGTCGCACAACGTCTTCAGGGCCAGCAACACCCCTGCCATGACGTCGCCGACCAGGACGACGTGTGCGGGGTCGACCGTCCAGGCCCAGTGCCGTTGCGCGTACGCGGAAAAGGCTTCGGGCACGGCGGTGTGCTGGTCCAGCGGGGGGTAGCCGAAGTCGCCGCGTTCGACCGCTTCGCGCACGGCGTCGGTGACCACGGGGGCGATCCCCAGGTCGGTCTCGGCGACCCACGCAGGCAGGATGTCCGGTGGGGCATAGGTCCATTTGATGCCGCCGCGCGCCCGCAGCTGCTCGTCGCTGAGGTCGACCACGGCATCAGCCGGCTGGGTCTGCATGAGCGCATTCTGCCAACCGTGCGGGTACCCGCCCGGGCGGGGCGCGTAGCGCCCGGCGAGTCAGAACAGCCGGGAGCCAGCGTCGTCCAGGCCGCGCAACGCCTGGTAGTCCAACGTGACGCAGCGGATGCCCCGGTCGGTGGCCAGGGTGCGGGCCTGGGGCTTGATCTCCTGAGCCGCGAAGACGCCGGCCACCGGCGCCAGGTGCGGGTCGCGGTTCATCAGCTCCAGGTAGCGGGTCAGCTGCTCGACGCCGTCGATGTCGCCGCGGCGCTTGATCTCGACGGCCACGCTCGCGCCGAACTGGTCGCGGCACAGCAGGTCGACCGGCCCGATGGCGGTCATGTGCTCGCGGCGCACCAGCGTCCAACCCGGGCCCAACGTGTGGATCTGCTCGGCGAGCAGGCGCTGCAGGTGCGCCTCGACGCCGTCTTTCTCCAGCCCGGGGTCGACACCGAGCTCGTGGGCGCTGTCGTGCAGCACCTCGTACACGTGCACCTGCAGCCGGTCGTCGGTCTTGGCGTGCTGGACGGTCCAGACCTGGGTGACCCCGCCCTCGTCGTCCGTCAGCACGTCGACCCTGAGCGCGCACGGCGGGCTCATCCACATCAGCGGCTTGTAGCCACCGGCGTCGGAGTGCACCAGCACGCTGGCGTCGGCCTTGACGACCAGCAGCCGCGTCGCGAGCGGCAGGTGGGCGCGAAGTCGCCCGGCGTAGTCGACACGGCAACGGGCGATCACCAGGCGCACGGCGACACCATATGGCGTGCGCGAGACTGGGAGCATGCCCCGTGCCAACCGCCGGCGCCGCGACGAGCCCGACCTCGACCTGGCCCGGGCCGTCGGCGGCATGCAACGGCGCGAGGTGCATCCGGACGGCGAGTGGTTCGTCCGGCGGGTCAGCGGCGCAGCGACCGACAAGGCCTACCGCTGCCCGGGCTGCGACCAGCTGGTGCGGGCCGGGGTGCCGCACGTGGTGGCCTGGCCGGCGGACGGCCCACGCAGCGATGCTGCGGCTCTGGAGGATCGCCGACACTGGCACACCCCGTGCTGGTCGGCGCGCGGACGCCGGCGAACCGTGCGCTGAGCCAAGGGCGCCGCTGGGTCACGGGCCAGTGGCCACGTCGTACGTCGACAGGTCGGGCAGCCGCCACGGCGTTGCGGGCTCGTGCTCCAGACGCAACACCTGCACGACGGCCACGGTGGGCACGACGCCGTACACGTGCGGGTACGGGCCGTCGTCCGCCCCCTCGACGGGCTCCCACGCCACGCTGGCGCCCTCGCGTTCGAGCCGCTGCACGTCGATGACGAGCAGGTCGAGGGCTTGGACGTCGGCGTAGAACCGGTGCAGGACGCCGGGCAGCTGGGCCGCGGTGCAGGCGTGCACGAACCCCGTCTCGACCAGGCTCACCCCACGAGTGGACACGTCGTAGCTGCCGCTGTCGCGGGCGAAGGACCAGTCCGCCGGCAGGGCGGCATGCAGGATGCGCATGCCGAACCCTAACGGCGGGTGGGCAGGCGAGCGCCGGTAGCCTGCCCGCTGATGACGAGCGAGCAGCCGGACGACGCGCGCAGCTTTCGCGCGGACATGATCCGGGCCAACACGGTGCTGCCGGCCCGCCGTGAGGACGTCGAGCTGCACACCGCCGACGGGCTGAGCCTGGTCGGCGAGCTGGCGCTGCCCGAGCACGCCGACCCGGTGGCCACGCTGCTCACGCTGCACCCGCTGCCGACCCAGGGCGGGTTCATGGACTCGCACCTGCTGCGCAAGGCGTCCTACCGGCTGCCGGCGCTTGCCGACGTGGCGGTGCTGCGGTTTAACACCCGCGGCACGTCCAGCCCGCGGGGGACCAGCGGGGGCAGCTTCGATGACGGCAACGGCGAGCGGTACGACGTGGCCGCGGCCATCGAGCTCGCCGAGTTTCGGGGGCTGGCGCGTCCGTGGCTGCTCGGGTGGAGCTTTGGCACCGACCTGGCCCTGATGCACGGCTGTGACCCCGCGGTGGAGGGCGCGATCCTGCTCAGCCCGCCGTTGCGCTACAGCGGCCCTGCAGACCTGGCCCGTTGGGCGGACTCGGGCAAACCCGTCGTGGCGCTGGTCCCCGAGCTGGACGACTACCTGCGCCCCGAGCAGGCACGGGAGCGGTTCGCGGCGATCCCGCAGGCGCGGGTCGTCGCGATCGCGGGCGCCAAGCACCTGTGGGTAGGCGAGCCGTTCGTGCGCCGGGCTCTGGACGAGATCGTGGCGGTGCTCGCGCCAGAGCGCGCTCCGCTGCCCACCAGCTGGGCCGGCCCCCTCGGCACCGCGCTGCATCCATCGTGACGGCGGCCCCGCGGCCGCCCCCGGGATCACCTCTCGTGAGCGCTCGGGGGTCAGACGGTGCGCTGGCGGGGCACGAGGACCTCCTCGTACAGCAGCAGCAGGCCAGCGGCGGCCGGGATGGCCATGAGCGCTCCGAGCAGGCCGAGCAGACTGGCGCCGACCAGCGCCGCCACCACGGTGATCGCGCCCGGCACCGAGACGGTGCGGCGCATGATCCGTGGCCCGATGAGGTAGTTCTCCACCTGCTGGTAGACCACGTAGTACACCCCCACGACGACGGCATCCGTGGTCGAGGTGAACAACGCGACGAGCAGCACCACGAGGGCGCCGATCGTGGCGCCGACCATGGGGATCAGGCCCAGCAGGCCCACCGACACGGCGAGCACCGCGGCGTAGGGCAGCGAGATGATCGTCATCATCAGGTAGCTGAGAATCGCGTTGATCGCTGCCACGGCGAGCTGACCGATGAAGTAGCCGCCGACGCGGCGGGTGATCTCCTCGGACAAGAAGGTGACCCGCTGGCGGCGGCTTAGCGGCACCATCCGATACGCGGAGGCCTTGACCGTGGGCAGGGCCGCCAGGAAGTACAGCGTGAGCACCAGCACCGTGAACGCGCTGAAGAAGCCGGACACCACCGCCTTGCCCGCGCCGAGGACACCGCCGAACAGCGACGCCCAGGTGCCCTGGTCCTGGACTCGCTTGGACAGCTCCTGCTGGATGGTGCTCACCACCCCGTACTGGTTGTCCAGCCGCCGAAGCCGGTCGTTCTTCAGCAGGTTGTCGACCAGGTCGGGCGCCTGGGTGGCGAGCTGACCCGCCTCGCTCACCACCGGCGGCATCACCAGGGCGAGCGCTCCGGCGAAGATGCCGACCACCGCAATCAGCACCATGCTGACCGCGGCGGCGCGCCGCAGGCCCCGGGTCTGGAGCCACTGCACCAGCGGCTCCAGCCCGAGCGCCAGGAACAGAGAGGCCCCCACGAGGGTGAGAACCGAGCTGACCATGGTCACGGCCTGCACCAGCGCATAGGCGACCAGCACCCCAAGGGCGCCCACGAAGCCCACGTAGAACGGTGAGTGCCGGTTCAGCGGCCGTCCGGGGATCCCGAAGCCCTCGACGTTCTCCGCTGGCGGCGCGCTCGATTCCTGCGGGTCGGGGTCGGGCTCGTCGTCCCTCATGGGCGCCGAGCCTAGCGAGGGTGCGGCGCTCGCGGCGCGGTCTCGCCGGGCTCAGGCCGGTTCGACCAGCTCGACGAGGACGCCGCCGGCGTCCTTGGGGTGCACGAAGTTGACCCGGCTGCCGCCCGTCCCCCGGCGGGGCTGGTCGTACAGCAACCGCAGCCCCCGCGCACGCAGGGTTGCGCTGACCGCCTCGAGGTCGCCGACCCGGTAGGCCACCTGCTGCACGCCCGGGCCGTTTCGGTCCAGGAACTTCGCGATAGTCGAGGCGGGCGTCAGCGGCGCCAACAGCTGCACGCACGCCCCGGCGCCCGAGCCTGCGACGGCCATCATGGCCTCCTCGACGCCCTGCTCATCGTTGACCTCACGATGCTCCAGAGTCATCCCGAAGGTGTCGCGGTAGAAGCCGATCGCCGCGTCGAGGTCGGGGACGGCGACCCCGACGTGGTCGATCGCGGTGAACAACGGCACAGCGGTGGACAACGGCACAGCGGTGGACACGGGCACGGGCGCCGGTGCGTGCGGTTCGCTCATGGGTCGAGGCTACGCACGGCTCGGCCAGTAGGCTGGGGGATGCGCCGAGCCGTTGCGCGCCGAGGTTGTGGAGGTCGCTGTGCCGTCAGCACGATCCAGTGTCATCGTCGCCGGAGCCCGTACGCCCATGGGCCGCCTGCTCGGCTCGCTGAGCGGACGCTCCGGTGCGCAGCTGGGGGCGGTGGCCATCCGCGGCGCCCTCGACAAGGCCAAGGTGCGCCCCGAGCAGGTCCAGTACGTGATCATGGGTCAGGTGCTCACGGCCGGCGCCGGCCAGATGCCGGCCCGCCAGGCCGCGGTCGGGGCCGGCATCCCGATGAGCGTCCCTTCGCTGGGGATCAACAAGGTCTGCCTGTCCGGCATCGACGCGATCGCCTTGGCCGACCAGCTGATCCGGGCCGGGGAGTTCGACATCGTCGTCGCCGGCGGCCAGGAGTCCATGAGCCAGGCGCCGCACCTGCTGGAGAAGTCGCGCACCGGCTTCAAGTACGGGGACGTGACGATGCGCGACCACATGGCCTACGACGGGCTGTGGGACGCGTTCACCGACCAGGCCATGGGGTGCCTCACCGAAGCCGCGAACGAGGGCGAGGGCGCCTTCACCCGCGAGGAGCAGGACGCGTTCAGCGCTCGCAGCCACCAGCTGGCGGCGCGCGCCTGGAAGGACGGGCTGTTCGACGACGAGGTGGTGCCCGTGGCGATCCCCCAGCGCCGTGGCGACCCGGTCTCGTTCTGCGAGGACGAGGGCATCCGAGGCGACACCACGGCCGAGTCCCTGAGCCGGTTGCGCCCGGCCTTCTCCTCACACGGCACCATCACGGCCGGCTCCGCATCGCAGATCTCGGACGGCGCGGCCGCCGTCGTCGTGATGAGCCGGGAGAAGGCCGACGAGCTGGGACTGGCGTGGTTGGCCCAGATCGGGGCGCACGGCGTCGTTGCCGGCCCGGACTCCACCCTGCAGCAGCAGCCGGCCCGGGCCATCGTCCGGGCGTGCGCCAAAGAGGGCATCGACCCCGTTGACCTCGACCTGGTCGAGGTCAACGAGGCGTTCGCCGCGGTGGCGCTGGCCACGACCCGAGAGCTGGGCCTGAACCCGGACCGGGTGAACGTCAACGGGGGCGCCATCGCGCTCGGCCACCCGATCGGGATGTCGGGTGCCCGCATCGCCCTGCACCTGGCGCTGGAGCTACGCCGCCGCGGCGGAGGCGTGGGGGCGGCCGCCCTGTGCGGCGGCGGCGGCCAGGGGGACGCGCTGATCGTGCGCGTCCCGAAGGCCTGACGCCCGGCGTGGCTCGCGCCGTCGACGTCCCCTCGCTGGTCGAGCAGGCCCGCGAGGGGCGTCCGCGTGCCGTCGCGCGGCTCATCTCGCTCGTCGAGGACGCCCACCCCGCGCTGCGCGAGGTGATGGCCGCGCTCGCGCCGCACACCGGCAACGCCCACGTCATCGGCATCACGGGCAGCCCCGGTGTGGGGAAGTCGACCTCGACGTCCGCGCTCGTGAAGACGTTGCGGCGCAGGGACCTTCGCGTCGGCGTGCTGGCCGTCGACCCGTCGTCGCCGTTCTCTGGCGGCGCCCTGCTCGGCGACCGCGTG
>DAIETC010000082.1 GCA_027345905.1 Kineosporiaceae bacterium
CGTGGGCACGCAGAGCGTCGAGCGCCTCCGCAAGGTCGACGTTCTGCACGACCGGTAGGTGGAAGATGCTGCCCGCGGTCGAGCGCACACATTTGGAGTTGTGGATGTCGACGCTGCCCGAACTGAGCACAACGGCATCGGCCCCCGCCGCGTCAGCCGTGCGCAGCACGGTGCCGGCGTTACCGGGGTCTCGCACATGGGCCAGCACCGCCACCAGGGTGGGCGCAAGCCCATCCAGCACCGTGTGCAACTGGCGGTCCACGCTGGCACAGACGGCCAGCATCCCTTGCGGCGTCACGGTCTCGGTCATGGCCGCCAGCACCTGCTCACTCACCAGCACCGGCACCAGACCGGCGCTGCGCGCCTGCGCCAGCTCCCCGGCGTACCGCTGGGCCGCCGCCTCGGTCACGAACAGGTCGTGGACCACGGCGCCGGGCAGCGTCGCGTGCGCCACGATCGCCTCACGCACCGCCTGCGGGCCCTCGGCGAGGAAGCGTCCAGCGCGCTCGCGACCCACCCGCCGGGTCAGCTGGTGGACCTCGCGGGCTCGCCGCGACCGGGGATCGGACAGCTGTGACCCCGACAAGGTGTCAAGGACACGCTGCTGCGCTGCGGCGTCGGCGGGCGGCACGCCAGAATCCTCGGGCGCGATCGTCGACTCAGGCCGCGTGCTCGCCAGCAACGGGCGGTGCCGGCACGTGCGCTCGGGACAACTCGACGAGGGCCGCGAAAGCGGCAGCGTCGTTGACCGCCAGCTCGGCGAGCATGCGCCGATCCACCTCGACACCGGCGATCTTCAGGCCCTGGATGAACCGGTTGTAGGTCATCCCGTTCGCCCGGGCCGCAGCGTTGACCCGCTGGATCCACAGCCGGCGAAAGTCGCCCTTGCGGGCCCGCCGGTCACGGTAGGCATAGCCCAGCGAGTGAGTGACCTGCTCCTTGGCCTTGCGGTACAGACGCGAACGCTGTCCGCGATAGCCGCTCGCCCGCTCGAGAACGACCCGGCGCTTCTTTTGGGCGTTGACCGCCCGCTTCACGCGTGCCACGTGAGTACTCCTTCATCGGTGCTGGCTGGCTGAGAGCCGGTGGAAGCTCCCGCGTCGCGCGGGAGCCTTGAGGGTGGGCGGCTAGATGCCGAGGAGCCGCTTGATCCCCTTGACGTCCGCGGGGGCGACATCGACGTCCCCAGAGATCCGGCGGGTACGCCGGCTCGACTTGTGCTCGAGCAGGTGTCGACCGTTGCGCTGTTCACGCATCAGCTTGCCGGTCCCGGTGGTCCGGAATCGCTTCTTGGCACCGCTGTGCGTCTTCATCTTCGGCATGGCTGCCGTTCTCCTCATCTGCACTCACCGCGCTGGCGCGGATCAGGTGGTCTGGGCCCGCCTGACTGGTGGGCCATCGTTGGCTAGGCCTTGCTCGACGCCGCGGCGTCGGTCGAGCGTTTCGGCGAAGGCCCGGGTCGCGGTGCTCCCTTCGCGCCGGTCGCGGCGCCGTCAGCCGTCGGCTTGCTCGGCGTCGGCTTGCTGGCGGTGGGCTTGCTGGCGGTGGGCTTGCTCGGCGTCGGCCTACTGGCGGTGGGTGTGTTCGCCGCCGGCGTGCTTGGCGCCCGCTCGTTCACCGCCGGGGCCGCAGCCGCCGGAACGGCCGGGGCCGCAGCCGCAGGAACGGCCGGGGCCGCAGCCGGGGGCTCGCTCGCCGGGACGACGGGCGCCCCAGCTGCTGCCTCCTCCTCGGCGCTGCGCCGACGACGGTCCTCGGCGCGCGCCTCGGCCTTCTTCTTGGTCGGCCCGAGAACCATGATCATGTTGCGCCCGTCCTGTTTGGGCGAGCTCTCGACGAAACCCAGGTCGGCGACGTCCTCGGCGAGTCGTTGCAGGAGCCTGAACCCGAGCTCGGGCCGGGACTGCTCGCGCCCGCGGAACATGATCGTGACCTTCACCTTGTCGCCAGCAGTGAGGAACCGGACGACGTGGCCCTTCTTGGTGCCGTAGTCGTGCGGGTCGATCTTGGGCCGCAGCTTGATCTCTTTGATGACCGTGTTGATCTGGTTCTTGCGGGCCGCACGCTCCTTGAGCGCCGCCTCGTACTTGTACTTGCCGAAGTCCATGAGCTTGCACACGGGCGGGCGGGTGGTCGGTGCGACCTCGACCAGGTCGAGGTCGGCCTCCTGCGCCAACCGCAGCGCGTCCTCGACGCGCACGATGCCGACCTGCTCACCGTTGGGTCCGACGAGCCGCACCTCGGGTACCCGGATGCGGTCGTTGATGCGGGGCTCGCTGATGTGCTGCTCCTTCGCGTACGTGGGAGGCCGCAGGAGACGAGAAAGGCTCCCGTCGCCGTCGCGAGGGGAGCCGCCCTACCCGGGTACACCGCCGCGCCTTGCGCCTACTTGCGCATGACGTGCTGCATACCGGCCCGGACCCCCATCACTGGGACGCCGAGCGACCGGGACCCGGTGACATTCCTGTCGCGCGGGTGGGAGGAACTCCTCTTGCGTATCGAGGACACGATGGGCCAGAGCTCAACGATGTCGATCGATCGGTCAGTCCCCCAGCCTAGCAGCCCCCACGCCGTGCGCCCGGTCGAGCAGCTTCGGCGGCCCATCGCCGGTTGCCCCGTCGACGCCGCGCTCGCGATGGGCGCGGCGAAGGCGCACTGCGAGCAAGCCCAGCACCGCCAACAGCGCTCCCGTCGCACCGACGGCGCCAAACCCGGCGGGTGCACCGGCGCGGTCGATGGCCAGGCCGGCTAGGGGTGCGCCGAGAGCCACCCCTGAGGTCAGAGCAGAACCGTGCCAGCCCATCGCCTCGCCCCGCACCGACTCGGGCACCAGGGCGGTGACCGCCTCCGCCGTGGCCGTGATGACCGGGGCACACAGGAAGCCGGCGGCCACCACGGCAAAGGAAAGGGTCAGAGGCGTCGTGGCGAGCCCCACCGGCATCGTCAGCACGCCGAGCACGAGCAGCAGCACCAGCGGGGGCACGCTGCGCGGCAGCAGCCCGTAGACGAGACCGCCGAGCAGCGAGGCAAAGGCCCACACCGCGACGACCGGCCCGATGAGGGCGACGTGCTGCGCGCTGCGCAGCGCGGCCACGATGGAGACGTCGGTGCCGGCCAGCACGATGGTGGCACCGGCTGTGGCGCCCAGCACGGCAACCAGCGGCGCAGAGACCGGCACTGTGCCTCGGGCCACAGCGCCCTGGCTCGCCGTGCCCACGCCGGGAGTGCCGGCCGGCGCGGCGTCGACCGGACCGGCCGCCGATCTCGTCGGCGGGTTCGCGGCCATCAGGGCCAGGCCGGCAAGCGCCTCGAAGACGCCGATCGCGACGAGGGCGACCGCTGTGGACAGGTGCACGGCGACCAGCACTCCCAGAGCCGGCCCGAGCATGAAGGACACCTCGACGGCGACCGAGTCGAGCGCGAACGCGGTGCGCCGCTGCTGCCGCGGAACCATCACCGACAGGGCGAGGCGCACCACGGTGAACACGGGCAGCCCCAGGGCGCCGGCCGCGGCCACCGCCACGAACAACCACGGCAGGCCGAGCCAGGGCATCACTGACCACAGCACCAGCTCGGCCACGACCGACGGCACCAGGGCCCGGCGCAACCCGAGCCGGTCGACCGCTCGCCCACGCCAGGGAGCCCCGAGCGCCATGCCGACCGTGAGCGCGGCCACCACCAGGCCTGCGGTGGCGTAGCCCAAACCCAGGACCTGCGTGACGTGCAGGGTAAGGACGAGCCCCATCGTGGTGTGCGGTAGCCGGGCGAGCACTCCCAGCAGGGTGAGCCGGCGCACCCCGGGCAGGGCGAGGACACGACCGTAGGGGGCAAGCGGCATGGCGCCATGGTCGCAGGCCCCACCCACTACGAGCGAGCGA
>DAIETC010000091.1 GCA_027345905.1 Kineosporiaceae bacterium
GCGCCCAGTTGCCGGACGCGCCGGCCCAGCTGCCGGCCCAGCTGCCGGCTTGGCTGCGGCGCACGCCGGGCGAGCCGCGCTGGCAGGTCATGCTCGCCGTCCTGGCCGCGATCGGCCTGCAGCTGCTGCTCCCCGCACAGCTCGCCGTCCAACCGCGGCTGCTGTTGCCGGCGCTGGAGGCCTTGCTGGTCGTGGTCTTGCTGGCGGTGAACCCCGGCCGGATCGAGAGCCGGCACCGCGGTCTTCGGTACGTCGGGCTCGCGCTGGTCGCGATGGTCACCCTGGCCAATGCGGCTTCGGCGGCCATGCTGATTGGGGAGCTGCTGCACGCCGGCCCCAGCGTCGCCAGCCCGGGCGCGCTGCTGGCGGCTGGGGGGGCCGTGTACGGCACCAACGTCATCGCCTTTGCGCTGTGGTACTGGGAGACCGACCGGGGCGGCCCGGCCGCGCGGGCGCACGTGACCCGCGTGCACCCGGACTTCCTGTTCCCGCAGATGGCTTCGCCGCAGGTCGCACCGGGGCACTGGGAGCCGCGCTTCTTCGACTACCTGTATCTCAGCTTCACCAACGCGACGGCGTTCAGTCCGACCGACACGATGCCGTTGTCGCGCTGGGCCAAGGCCCTGATGATGCTGCAGTCGGCCGTCGCACTGGTGGTGGTCGCCCTGGTCGTCGCCCGCGCCGTCAACATCCTGCGCTGAGCCGGGCCCGCCCCCGCCGAACCCCCCGGTAATCAGGCAATTGCGGTGCAGGCGTGGGTCGCGCGACCGGCCCGACCATGGTCGCTGCTGGCCCCGCCGCGCGATCATGGTCGCTGCCCCCGGCGGTCTGCTGGGTGCAGGCATGGGTGCAGCGAAAGTGCTGTGATCACGTCACTCTGGCTGCACCCATGCCTGCGCTCACGGACGGCGGGACGGCGCTCACGGACGGCGGTACGGCGCGAGGCCGGTTCGGGTGCGAGGTTGCGGTGCGAGGCGAGGTTGCGGTGTGAGGCGGGGCCGCGGTGCGAGGTTGCGGTATGCGGCAACGCGCCGCGTGGACGCGAGAGGCGCAACCGGCGTACCCTTGTCGGATGCGTGCGAGTCTCCTCCTTCGTCGCCGCGGCGGGGCCCTGTAACAGGCCGGTCCCTCGTCGCGGGGCTCAGCGTGCGCCGGCCGCCCAACCGCGAGCACGAGACGAGACGATGACCACCACCGCGAACACCTTCTGGCACAGCACGTCCCAGCAACCTTCGGGTATGCGGGTCAACAAGTACCGGCCCTTCCACGAGTCCTTCGACGTAGACCTGCCCGACCGCACCTGGCCCACTCGGCGCATCGAGCAGGCGCCGCGCTGGTGTGCGGTCGACCTGCGCGACGGCAACCAGGCCCTGATCGACCCGATGAGCCCGGCGCGCAAGCTGGCGATGTTCCAGCTGCTGGTGCAGATGGGGTACAAGGAGATCGAGGTCGGGTTCCCCAGCGCCAGCCAGACCGACTTCGACTTCGTGCGCCAGCTCATCGAGGGCGCGCACATCCCCGACGACGTCGTCATCCAGGTGCTCACCCAGTGCCGTGAGCACCTGATCGAGCGCACCTTCGAGTCGATCCGTGGCGCCAAACAAGCGATCGTGCACTTCTACAACTCGACCTCGACCCTGCAGCGCCGCGTCGTCTTCGGGCTGGACCGCGACGGCATCACGGACATCGCAACCCAAGGCGCGCGGCTGTGCCTGAAGTACGCCGAGATGCTGACCCCTGACACCGACATCCGCTACGAGTACTCGCCCGAGTCGTACACCGGCACCGAGCTGGAGTACGCGGTCGAGGTGTGCGCCAAGGTGATTGACGTCATCGACCCGACGCCGCAGCGCCCGCTGATCATCAACCTTCCGGCCACGGTCGAGATGGCCACGCCCAACGTGTACGCCGACTCCATCGAGTGGATGCACCGGCACCTGCCGCGCCGCGACAGCGTGGTGCTGAGCCTGCACCCGCACAACGACCGGGGTACTGCGGTCGCCGCGGCCGAGCTCGGCTACCTCGCGGGCGCCGACCGGATCGAGGGCTGCCTGTTCGGCAACGGTGAGCGCACCGGCAACGTCTGCCTGGTCACGTTGGGGCTCAACCTGTTCAGCCAGGGCATCGACCCGCAGATCGACTTCTCCGACATCGACCACGTGCGCCGCACGGTCGAGTACTGCAACCAGCTGCCGGTCGGCGAGCGC
>DAIETC010000094.1 GCA_027345905.1 Kineosporiaceae bacterium
CGCTGCTCGCGACGTGGCACCTGCTGCTGGACGCGGGCCGGCTGCAGGCCGGTGAGCCGTGGCTGGCCGGCACCGCCCGGCGTCCGGTCGCCCGCCTGAGCCCGGCGACGGCCGCAGCCTTGGGGGTGCGGGACGGTGAACCGGTGAGCGTCGCGACGGCGGCGGGCTCGGTCACGTTGCCGCTGCTGGTGGGCGACCTGCCGGACGACGTCGTGTGGCTGCCGACGAACCAGAGCGGGCACCCGGTGCGGGCGCGCCTGCGCGCGGACTTTGCCGCGGTCGTCTCGCTGGCCCGAGGCACCGACTGCGCCGGAGGTGGCTCATGAGCGCTGCCCTGCTGAGCGCCACCCAGTCCGCGACGGCGGGTGCGGCGGACTTCAGCCAGGAGACCTGGTGGCTGGTGCTGGCCAAGGCGCTGGTGGTCTTCGGCTTCCTGGTGGTCACGACGTTGCTGGTGATCTGGTTCGAACGCCGGGTGATCGGGCGGATGCAGCAACGCCCCGGCCCCAACCGCACCGGCCCCTTCGGCCTGCTGCAGACCCTCGCCGACGGCGTCAAGCTGGCGCTGAAGGAGGACATCATCCCGGCGGGCGCCGACAAGGTCGTCTTCGTCATCGCCCCGATCATCTCCGCGAGCATGTGCTTCGTCGCGTTCGCGATCATCCCGTTCGGACCCGCGGTGAGCATCTTCGGGCACCGCACCCCGCTTCAGCTGACCGACATCCCGGTCGCCGTCCTGTTCGTCCTGGCCACCGCCAGCGTCGGGGTCTACGGGATCCTGCTGGCCGGCTGGTCCTCCGGCTCGACCTATCCGCTGCTCGGCGGCCTGCGGTCCTCGGCCCAGGTGATCAGCTACGAGATCGCCATGGGTCTGTCCCTGGTCGCGGTCTTCTTGTACGCCGGCTCCATGTCGACCTCGCAGATCGTCTACGCCCAGCGCGACCTGTGGTTCGTCGTACCGGCGTTCTTCTCCTTCGTCGTGTACGTGATCACCATGCTCGGCGAGACCAACCGGTTGCCGTTCGACCTGGCCGAGGGCGAGGGCGAGCTCACCGGTGGCTTTCACACCGAGTACTCCTCGCTGAAGTTCGCCCTGTTCTTCCTTGCCGAGTACGTCAACATGGTCACCGTCTCGGCGCTGGCGACCACGTTGTTCCTCGGCGGCTGGCGTGCCCCCTGGCCACTGTCGATGATCGCCGGGGGCGTCCTGAACACCGGCTGGTGGCCTCTGCTCTGGTTCATCGTCAAGCTGTGGATGTTCCTGTTCGTGTTCGTCTGGGTCCGCGGGTCATTACCGCGGGTGCGCTACGACCAGTTCATGCGGTTCGGCTGGAAGTTCCTCATCCCGGCCAGCCTGGTCTGGATCATGGCGGTCGCGGTGATCCAGGGCACCCGCACCTTCGGGGGGGTCGGACGCACCACGACCTTCATCGTCATCGGCGCCATCGCCGTCCTCGCGTTGGCGATCGGGTGGGTGTGGGACTCGCGGGCCGCCGCGTCCGAGCAGGACACCTCCGGCTGGGACCTGGGCGAGGTCGACCCGTTCGCCGGTGGGCACCCGGTGCCACCGCTGCCGGGCCAAAGCGTTGCCGTCACCCGCGGACCACGCGAGCGAGCGCTGAGCGCTGCGGCGCCGGCCCCCCAGGAGGACCTGCATGGCTGAGGAAGCCGACGCCGTCTCGACCCCGCCTGCGCGCGGGCACGCCGATCCCAGCGCACCCGACAAGGGCCGCCGCGACGGCCCGCTCGCCCAGGCGCTGGCCCCGGTCGCGGGCTTCGGGGTCAGCTTCTCGACGATGTTCCGCAAGATCTACACCGAGGAGTACCCCGAGAAGCCGCGCCCGACCGAGCCGCGCTACCACGGCCGGCACCAGCTGAACCGGCACCCGGACGGACTGGAGAAGTGCATCGGCTGCGAGCTGTGCGCCTGGGCCTGCCCGGCTGACGCCATCTACGTCGAAGGCGCCGACAACACCGACGACAACCGCTTCTCGCCGGGCGAGCGGTACGGCAGCGTCTACCAGATCAACTACCTGCGGTGCATCTTCTGCGGGCTGTGCATCGAGGCCTGCCCCACGCGCGCCCTGACGATGACCAACGAGTACGAGATGGCCGACGACCGGCGCGGCAAGCTGATCTTCGACAAGGACCAGCTGCTCGCCCCGCTGCAGCAGGGGATGCTCCCAGCTCCGCACCCGATGCCCGAGGGCGCCGACGACCAGTCGTACTACCGCGGCGAGGTCGGCGCGGCCACACCCGACCAGCAGGCGTGGGTGCAGCAGCGCGGCGCCGGCGCCGACCCCAAGGGTCAGGGCGACGCATGAGTACCGAACTTGTGGGCCGGACGGCGCTCGCCGCGACCGCTTCCCCCGGCGCAGGTGAGGCCGTGCTCTTCTGGGTGCTGGCGCCGCTCATGGTGCTGGCCGCCCTGGGGCTGCTGTTCGCCAGCAAGGCCGTGCACGCCGCGTTGGCGATGGCGGTGGTCATGGTCGGTCTCGGCGTGATCTACGTAGCGCAGAACGCCGACTTCCTGGGCGTGATCCAGGTGTTCGTCTACACCGGCGCCGTCATGATGCTGTTCTTGTTCGTTCTCATGCTCGTCGGGGTGGACTCGGCGGACTCCCTCGTCGAGACGATCCGGGGGCAGCGCTGGGCCGGGGCGCTGCTCGCGCTCGGCCTGGGCGCGTTGCTGGTCACCGCCGTCGCGTCGGTGACCTTCACCACCCCGGTGGGACTGGCCCAGGCCAACGGCGAGGGCAACGTGCTGGGGATCGCCAACAAGATCTTTCGCCAGTACGTGTGGGCCTTCGAGGTCACCAGTGCCCTGCTGATCACCGCGGCGATGGGAGCGATGCTGCTGGCCCACCGAGAGCAGCTCGGCGAGCGCAAGACCCAGCGCCGACTGTCCCAGCAGCGCCTGCGCAGCGGACAACCGGTTGCCGGGCTGCCCGCGCCGGGAGTTTTCGCCCGCCACAACGGCGTCGACACCCCGGCTCTGCTGCCCGACGGGACGCCCAGCGAGCTGTCGGTCTCCCGGGTGCTGCGCGCCCGCGAACAGGTGCGCCCCGCCGACGACCTCGACACCGTCGTCGGCCAGATCGAGACCGACATCGAGCATGGAGGCCGGCGATGAGCCTGACGAACTACATCTACCTGTCGTGCATCCTGTTCGCGATCGGCTCGGCGACCGTCCTGCTGCGGCGCAACGCCATCGTCGTCTTCATGGGTATCGAGTTGATGCTCAACGCGACCAACCTCGCGTTCGTGACGTTCGCCCGCATGCAGGGGACCTTGGACGGTCAGGTGGTCGCGCTGTTCGTCATGCTGGTCGCGGCCGCCGAGGTGGTCGTGGGCCTGGCCATCATCATGGCCATCTTCCGTGCCCGAGCCTCGGCCTCGGTCGACGCCGCGAACCTGCTGCGGCTGTGACGGCGATGACCAGCACAGTCCTACTGGCCGAGCGCGGCGCGATGGTGACCCATGCCGCCTCCGGGGTGTTCTCCCTGACCTGGCTGCTCGTCGCGCTGCCCCTGCTGGGCGCGGGCGTGCTGCTGCTCGGCGGGCGTCGTACCGACCGGTCCGGGCATCTGGTCGGGGTTGGCATGTCCGGCGCCGCCTTCTTCGTGGCCGCCATCTTGTTCGTCGCCCTGCTCACCAGGCCGGGCTCGGAGCGTGCCATCGGCCAGCACCTGTTCACCTGGGTGTCGGCCGGCCCGTTCCGGGTGCAAGCCGGCCTGCTGCTCGACCCGCTCTCGCTGGCGTTCGTCCTGTTGGTGACCTTCGTCGGCACGCTGATCCACGTCTACTCCGTGGCTTACATGCACGACGACCCCGACCGGCGCCGGTTCTTCGCCTACCTGAACCTGTTCGTCGCGGCAATGTTGCTGCTGGTGCTGGCCGACAGCTACCTGCTGCTGTACGTCGGCTGGGAAGGTGTGGGCCTGGCCTCGTACCTGCTCATCGGGTTCTGGAACCACCGCGCGGCCTACGCGGCTGCAGCCAAGAAGGCCTTCATCGCCAACCGGGTCGGTGACGTGGGCCTGTCCATCGCCATCATGATCATGTTCGTCCAGTTCGGCGCCGTCGACTTCACGACGGTCTTCAGCCGGGCCTCTGGCGCCTCGCAGGGCGCCCTGACCGCGATCGGGCTGATGCTGCTGCTCGGCGCCGCCGGCAAGTCCGCACAGTTCCCCCTGCAGTCCTGGCTCGGTGACGCGATGGCCGGTCCCACCCCGGTGTCCGCGCTGATCCACGCCGCGACCATGGTGACCGCGGGCGTCTACCTGGTCGTGCGCTCGCACCCCATCTACGAC
>DAIETC010000114.1 GCA_027345905.1 Kineosporiaceae bacterium
GACCGCCGGGAAGATCCGCTTCTCGGACAGCCGGCGGTCCAGGCGCAGCTCCATGTTGCCGGTGCCCTTGAACTCCTCGAAGATCACCTCGTCCATCTTCGAGCCGGTGTCGACCAGGGCGGTCGCCAAGATGGTGAGCGAACCGCCGTTCTCGATGTTGCGCGCGGCGCCGAAGAACCGCTTCGGCGGGTAGAGGGCACTGGAGTCGACACCGCCGGACATGATCCGGCCGCTGGCGGGGGCGGCCAGGTTGTAGGCCCGCCCCAGCCGGGTGATGGAGGCCAGCAGCACGACCACGTCGTGGCCCAGCTCGACCAGCCGCTTGGCGCGCTCGATCGCCAGCTCGGCAACCGTGGTGTGGTCGTCGGCGGGCCGGTCGAAGGTCGAGGCGATGACCTCACCCTTGACCGCACGCTGCATGTCCGTGACCTCCTCGGGCCGCTCGTCCACGAGCACGACCATGAGGTGGACCTCGGGGTTGTTGATCGAGATGGCGTTCGCGATCGCCTGCAGGATCAGGGTCTTGCCGGCCTTGGCGGGGCTGACGATCAGACCGCGCTGGCCCTTGCCGATCGGGGTGATCAGGTCGATGATCCGGGTCGTCAGGATGCCCGGCTCCGTCTCCAGCCGCAGCCGCTCCTGGGGGTACAGCGGGGTGAGCTTGCCGAACTCGACGCGCCCTTGAGCCTGCTCGGGAGCGATGCCGTTGATGGTGTCCAGGCGCACGAGCGCGTTGAACTTGCTGCGCACACCGGGGCCCTGCTGCTCGCCTTCGCGGGGCTGGCGAACTGCCCCGGTGACGGCGTCGCCCTTGCGCAGCCCGTTCTTCTTGACCTGGCTCAGCGACACGTAGACGTCGTTGGCGCCGGGAAGGTACCCAGAGGTGCGCACGAACGCGTAGCTGTCCAGGACGTCGAGGATGCCAGCGACGGGCAGCAGCACGTCGTCCGCGCTCACCTCGGGTTCGTCGCCTCCTTGCGGCATCGGCAGGTCGCCGCCACGTCCGCGCCGCTTGCGGTCGCGGTACCTGCCCCTGCGCCGGCGGCCACCGCCCTCGTCCTCGTCCTCGGAGTAGCGGTTGGCGTCCGCCCGCCCGTCCGTGCGCGTCCCCTGACGGGAGTCGACGCGCGGCGGACGGCCTTGGGTGCGCTGCTGGGTGTCCGGACGCCGCTCGGCCCGGTCAGCCGTCTGGTGCTCGCCCGCAGGTTGGTCTGCGCGGTTGTGGTCCTCGCGGGCCACCGAGGGCTCGGCTACCACGGGGCGCCCGGCTGCTTCAGCAGCGGCGGCCGGCGAGCTGACCGGCCCGTTGGTTCTCGGGGCGACACCCTCGGTGGTTGAGGCGACACCGGCAGCAGTGAGCAGGCCCGCTGTAGGTGCGCTGGGCGCCACAGCGGCAGCGCTGGACTTCGGGGCGCCGGCACCCGCGGTGGGCGCGTTCACCGAGGTGCGGCTGTGGTGCGCCGGCGGCGCTGTGCCGCCGGCGCGGCGGGCAGCGATCGCCGAGACGAGGTCGCTCTTGCGCATCCGCCCGGTGGCGCCGATGCCGAGCTCGGCGGCAATCGCCTGAAGTTCGGGCAGGCGCTTGGCGCTCAGCCCGCCCGCCTGGCGGCCTGAGCCGTTGGCGTCGGCGGGTGCGGCGATGGTGGTGGTGCTGTCTGTCACGAAGGATCCTTCCCCCTCGTTGCGCCTCAGGTGGTCACAACCTGCGGCGGGGTCGACGCCCGGTACGACGTACCGAGGCGTGGGCGGCCGCATCCGCGCAAGCCTCGAGGTCGGTCGTCAAGCGACCGTTATCCATCGGGGCTCGCCTAGCCTGGGCCAGAACGGGCCCCGGGCGGTGCGGCGGTCGCGTCAGGCAGCCGGTCTGAGACCGTGAAGAACCTGGACGCGAGGTCGAGACTAACACCATCGGCGAGCTGGCGCGCACAGCGGCGGCCGTGTGCGTGTCCTGCCTCACGTTCGCTCGGCGCGCGCGCGGTCCCAGCAGACTCCCGGTGACCGCAGCTGCCAGTGCGTGAGCGCACCGATGCGCTCGAGGATCCTCTGGACGTCGTCCGGCTGGCGCTGGCGGGTCGAGAGCACGAGCAACGCGGGGCCGGCGCCAGAGACGACTGCGGGCAGGCCGTCGCTGCGTAGCTCGTCCAACAGTTCGATGCTGTCCGGCATGGCGCAACGACGCTGGGACTGGTGCAGCCGGTCGTGGGTGGCGGCCAGCAGGAGGTCGGGCTCGTAGCCGAGGGCGTGGACGAGCAGGGCGGCGCGCCCCGCGTTCGCGGCGGCATCCACGTGAGCCACGTCGGCGGGTAGGACCGCACGCGCCTGGCGGGTGGCCAGGCGCCCAGTCGGCAGCAACAGGAGCGGCACGATGTCGCGGTGTACCGGCACGCGGACCGCCCGGGGCCCACCCGGCTCGGTCCACGCGACCGTGGCCCCGCCGAGCAGGGCGGCCGAGGCGTTGTCCGGGTGCCCTTCGAAGGTCGTGGCCAGCCCCAGCACCTGCGCGTCCCCCAGCTCGCCCTCGGCGTCACACAGCGTGCGCGCCAACAGCACGCCCGCCACCACCGCTGCGGCGGACGAACCCAGCCCACGACCGTGCGGGATCGAGTTGACGCAGCGCAGCCACAGGCCGGCGGGCTCGGCCACCCCCAGCAGCTCCAGCGTCGCGTGCAGGGCTCGGACCACGAGGTGCTCGCGGTCACCCGCCAGCTCGCCGGCGCCGTGCCCAAAGACATCGACGCGCACGCCCGGCTCGTCGACGACGCTCGCCGTGACGTCGTCCACCAGGCCAAGGGCCAGCCCCAGGCAGTCAAAGCCCGGCCCCAGGTTCGCGCTGCTCGCGCTGACCCAGGCCCGGGCCGTGCCGGTGGCGGCGGCCACGCTCACTCGACCACGCTCACTCGACCACGCTCATCCGACCAGGCTCATCCGGCCAGCCCCAGCGCGCCGGCAGCAGTGACCGCGTCGACGGGCACCCGGACCGGTACGACGTCCCCGCCGTCCGCGGTCCGCAGCGCCCACTGCGGGTCCTTCAGGCCATGGCCGGTCACGGTGCACACGACGGTGAGCCCGGTGCGCAGGCCGCCTGCCGCGTGCACCTTGAGCAGCCCGGCGACGCCGGCGGCCGACGCCGGCTCGACGAAGATGCCCTCGCGGCTGGACAGCAGTCGGTGGGCGGCCAGGATCTCGTCGTCACTGACCGCGTCGATGCGCCCGGCGCTGTCGTCTCGGGCGCGCAGGGCCTGCTGCCACGAGGCCGGGTTGCCGATCCGGATCGCGGTGGCGATGGTCTCGGGCTCGTCGACCGGGTGCCCCCGGACGATCGGCGCCGCCCCCTCGGCCTGGAAGCCCCACATGGCCGGAGTGCGGGTTGCCGGCCCGGGATGCTCGGCGTCCGAGACGTACTCGCAGTAGCCCTTCCAGTACGCCGTGATGTTGCCCGCGTTGCCCACCGGCAGGCAGTGGATGTCCGGGGCGTCACCCAGCGCGTCGACCACCTCGAACGCCGCGGTCTTCTGGCCCTGGATCCGAAACGGGTTCACCGAGTTCACCAGCTCGACCGGGTAGGCCTCGGCGAGCTTGCGGGCGAGC
>DAIETC010000117.1 GCA_027345905.1 Kineosporiaceae bacterium
GCCGCGGTGTTCCTCACCGCCGCCGAGCTGCTGGCCGGGCCGTGGCGCCAGACGCTGAACGCCGCGACGATGCTCGGCCAGTCCAAGACGGTGCAGCAGTCCGAGATCGACGCGGTCTGCGAGCTGGTCGACTTCTGGCGCTTCAACGTCGCCTTCGGCCGGCGCCTGCTCGCCGAGCAGCCCGAGGCCAACGCGCCCGGCACCTGGAACCGCCTCGACCACCGCCCGCTCGAGGGTTTCGTCTACGCCGTCACCCCGTTCAACTTCACCTCGATCGCCGCCAACCTACCGACGGCGCCGGCCCTGATGGGCAACACCGTCGTCTGGAAGCCCGCCCAGACCCAGCAGCTGTCCGCGCACTACACGATGCGCCTGCTGGAGGCCGCCGGGCTGCCCCCCGGCGTCATCAACCTGGTCACCGGTGACGGCATCGACCTGTCCAGCGTGGTGCTCGCCGACCCCGACCTGGCCGGCATCCACTTCACCGGCTCGACCGCCACGTTCCAGCACCTGTGGAGCGAGGTCGGACGCCGGATCGCCGGCTACCGCACGTACCCGCGCCTGGTGGGCGAGACCGGCGGCAAGGACTTCATCCTGGCCCACCCCAGCGCCGACCCCGACGTCCTGCGCACCGCGATGGTGCGCGGGGCCTTCGAGTACCAGGGCCAGAAGTGCTCGGCCGCCTCGCGGGCCTACGTGCCGCGCAGCCTGTGGAAGCTGATCGGTGACGACCTCGTCGCGCTCACCGAGTCGCTGACGATGGGCCCGGTCACGGACCTGTCGAACTTCATGGGCGCGGTCATCGACGAGCGCGCGTTCGCCAAGCACCGGGCGGCGATCGACCGAGCCCGCTGCACGCCGTCCCTTCGGGTGGTGGCCGGCGGTGCCTGCGACGACGCCGAGGGCTGGTTCGTGCGCCCGACGCTGTTGCTGGGAACCGACCCGAGCGACGAGGCCTTCACCACCGAGTACTTCGGCCCGATCCTCGCGGTGCACGTCTACCCCGACCGGCAGTTCCCCGCGGTGCTCGCCCAGCTGGAGTCGGCCTCGCCCTACGCACTCACCGGCTCGGTCATCGCCCGCGACCGGGCGGCCATCGCCGCGGCCATGCGCGAGCTGCGCTTCGCCGCAGGCAACTTCTACGTCAACGACAAGCCCACCGGGGCGGTCGTGGGCCAGCAGCCCTTTGGGGGCGGGCGGGCCTCGGGCACCAACGACAAGGCCGGCGCGATGGCGAACCTGCAGCGCTGGACCTCCACGCGCTCGATCAAGGAGACGTTCGTGCCGCCCACCGACCACCGCTACCCGCACCTGGGCTGAGCCGGTCCGCCCGTAGGTCCGACGACGGCGCAGGTCCAACGACGGCGCAGGGTTGACGACGGCATAGGGCTGACGGCACGGTGATCAGGTGCCCGCCGATCCACGCTGCCCGCGGTGCCTTCGGGCCGCCCGCCCCCCGGGTTTACGCAGCAGCCGGTACACCTGCCCCGAGCACGGCGCCGTGGCGCCCCTGCACCCGGCACTGCCCGGCACCAGCGCGGCCGCGGCCCACCTGGCGGCGCGCGCCCAGGTGCCGGTCTGGCTGCCCTGGCCACTGCCCAGGGCGTGGCTGGTCACCGGCCTGCAGGCCGCCGGCGACGACCACACCGGCTGGCTCGCCACGGTGGTGGCCATGAGCGGGCCCAACCCCCTGGCCACCCGGGGGCGACCCGGGTCGCGCGTGGCCGACGTCCTGGTCGTTGCCGAGCAGCCGGCCATCGGCCTGGGAGCCCGGCTCGCCGGCATCTCGGACGTCGACCCCGGGCCGGCGCTGAGTGCCGCCATGGCCGCGGGGGGGCCGCACGCGGTGGCCGAGGCGGACGGGCACGCCGTGCCCATGTGGTCGGTGGCCGGCGCCCCCGACCGCGCGGTGTACGTCGGTGAGGCCGCCTCGGTGTGGCTGTGGCTGGTCGCGTTGCCGGCCGAAGCGGGCGCAATAGCCCTGGAGGACCTTCGGCTCATGGACCTGCGCGCACCCGAGCATCCCCTCGACCTGCCCACAGGCGCGGCATCACCGCACCTGGCCTGAGCCGTGCTGCACCTACCCTGGGCGGGTGCGCATCGACCTTCACACCCACTCCTGCATGTCGGACGGCACGCAGACGCCCGCCGAACTGGTGGCCGCGGTGGCCGAAGCGGGTCTGTACGTCGTCGCGCTCACCGACCACGACACGACTGCCGGCTGGGCGTCGGCCGCGCACGAGGCGCAGCGTCTGGGCGTGCGGCTGGTGCCGGGCATGGAGGTCTCGTGCTCCAGCGACGGGATCAGCGTGCACCTGCTGAGCTACCTGCACGACCCGACCGAACCGGCCCTGCTCGCCGAGATCGAGCAGGCCCGCGTCAGCCGCAGCCTGCGGGCCAGGCGCATCGTCGAACGGCTGGGCGCCGATCACGACCTGACCTGGCAGCATGTCGAGGACCAGCTCGCGGCCGACGCCACGATCGGGCGCCCGCACATCGCCGACGCGCTGGTGGCCCGCGGGATCGTCGCCGACCGCGAGGAGGCGTTCGCTGAGCTGCTGTCCTCGCGCGGGCCCTACTACGTGCGGCACTACGCGCCCGACCCGGTCGAGGCGGTGCGGCTGGTGATCCAGGCCGGGGGGGTGCCCGTGATGGCGCACCCGCTCGCCCGACGGCGCGGCCGGGTCGTAGGCGACGAGGTGATCGAGGCGATGGCCGATGCGGGGCTGGCCGGCCTGGAGGTCGACCACCGCGACAACGACCCCCAGGCCCGCGAGCACCTGCGCGCGCTCGCCGCTCGCTGGGGCCTGTTCGTCACCGGGTCGAGCGACTACCACGGCGCGGGCAAGGTGAACCTGCTGGGCGAGAACACCACGCCGGCCGAGGTCCTCGACGAGATCATCGCCAGGGGCAGCGGATCGCCGGTGTCGTCGTGAACGGCGGCTGATGGGCGCCGTCGTCAGTGCCCAGCTGCTCGGTTCGGTGTTCGTCACGCTCTTCGTGATCATGGACCCGCCCGGCACGATCCCGATCTTCCTGGCCCTGACCTCCTCGATGACGGCCCGCCAGCGGGTGCGCGCCGCCCGCCAGGCCGTGACGGTGGCGTTCGCCGTGATCGTCGCCTTCGCGGTATTCGGCCGGGCCCTGCTGCAGTACCTGCACATCAGCCTGCCGGCCCTGCAGGGGGCCGGCGGGCTGCTGCTGCTGCTCGTCGCCCTCGAGCTGCTGACCGGCAAGGACGCGGCGCCTACCAGCGCGGACGGGGTCAACGTGGCCCTCGTGCCGCTCGGCACCCCGCTGCTGGCCGGGCCGGGCGCCATCGTGGCCACGATGGTGTTCGTGCAGCAGGCGCGCGGCACGCCGGACTACGTGGCCATCGCCCTAGGGGTCCTGCTCGTGCACGTGTGCTTGTGGATGGGCATGCGCTTTGCCGGGCGGGTCCACCGGGTCCTGGGGCGCAGCGGCACCACGTTGGTTACCCGGATCGCCGGTCTGCTGCTGTCCGCGATCGCCGTGCAGCTGATCGCCGACGCCGTCCGCGCCTTCGTGGCGGGAACGCCATGACCCTGGGGACGCCATGACCCGAGAAGTGCCATGACCCGAGAAGCGCCGTGACCCTGGGTTTGCCGGGCCTGCCGGCGCGCTTGTACCCCGCCACACCGACCCGGCTGCTGACCTGGCTGGACTGCCCCCGCCGCTACCGGATGACCTACCTCGACCGGCCGGCACCGGCGCGTGGAGCACCCTGGGCACACACCAGCATCGGGACGGCGGTACACCAGGCGCTGTCAGACTGGTGGGCCCTGCCCGTGCCCGAGCGCACCCCCGGCTCGGCCGCACGACTGGTCGCGGCACGCTGGCGCGGTGAAGGGTTTCGCGACCACGACCAGTCGGCGCGCTGGTGCACGCGCGTGGCACAGGAGGTGGGCGCGTACGCGCTGACCCAGGACCCGTCGTCCGAGCCGCGGGGAGTGGAGCGCACGGTAGCGGCGCGCACCCCGGTGCTGGCCCTGTCCGGGCGCATCGACCGCCTCGACGAGCGCGACGGGGAGCTGGTCGTGGTCGACTACAAGACCTCGCGGCGCCCGTTGGCGGACGTGGACGCGCGCACCTCGCTGGCCCTTGCGATCTACGCCGTCGGCGCGGCGCAGGTGTTTCGTCGTCCATGCACTGCCGTCGAGCTGCACCACATCCCCACCGGCCGGGTGCTGCGCCACGAGCACACGCCGCAGTCGTTGCGCCGCAAGGTTTCCGAGGCCGAGTCCATCGCGGTCGACGCGGCTCGGGCCGACGCGGTGTACGCCGCGGGTGCACCGGACGACGACCTGTTCGCACCGCGCACCGGACCGCTGTGCGGGTGGTGCGACTTTCGGGCCCACTGCCCGCAGGGCGCGGCTGCGGCCGCCGCGCGCGAGCCCTGGGCTGCGCTGGAGCCCTGAAGCTCAGCCCGGCGCGACCTAGCGCGGCTGTGGGCCCAGGGGGACGGAGGCGATCAGCGCCCAGACGTCGTCACAGTCCCGCTGCCACACGCCGAGCTCGCTGACGTGGGTGCGGATGGGGCCGACCTGCTGCAGCGCCGCGTCGACCTGGGCCAACGTGTCGGCCTCGCCCACGGTCGTCACGGTCAGGTGGGGGACCGGCTCGGGATGCAGCCCTTCGTACGGCGGGTACTCCGGGAACGCCTCGATGACCTGGCACATCAGCGTGCGGACGAGGTCGTGTGGCTCTGGCGCGAGCCACACGGCGCCGCCGGGGCCGAACTGCTGTGCCCGCGAGAAGCTCAGGTCGAATGGGCGGTGCCGCTCGGCGACCCGACGCAGCCGGCCAAGGGCCTGTTGGTCGTCGGCTTCGGCGAACGGAGTCAGCAGCGTGACGTGCGGCGGAAACCGTCGCTCGACGGGCATCGAGGGGTGGCCCGGCGCGTACGACGTCGCCCGCCACGGCGCCGTGAACGCCGCCAGCTGGGGCAGCGCCAAGATCACCCCCGAGGCATGCGGGGATGCGGGAACACCGCTCACGCTGGCTCAGTCCAGGACGGGGGCGGACGACGTCTGCTCGGCACCCGCGGACGACCCGCGCCCGCGCCCGCCACGGCGGCGGCGTCGTCCGCTCGACGACTCATTGGACTGCGGGCCGGTGCCGGCGCCGCTGGCGGTCTCCGGTGCGTTGGAGGAACCTGGGCGAAGCTCCTGGCCCCCCCGGGTGCGCCGACGGGTGCGTTCGCGCGCCGGGCCACCAGCGCCCCGTTCGCCCCGCTCGCCGCGGTCCCCTCGTGCGCCGCTGGGTGAGCCGGAACCGGGTTTGGCGCGCGAGCGGGACTGGGGCGCACTCGAGGGGCCCGAGCGTTTACCCGTCTCGCCGAGGTCCTCGACCTGCTCGGCGCCAAGTCCCTGCCGGGTGCGGTCGCCTCGCGGCAACGTGCCCTTGGTGCCGGCGGGGATGTCCAGCTCCTCATACAGGTGCGGGGAGTTGGAGTACGTCTCGACCGGGTCGGGGATCCCCAGGTCCAGCATCTTGTTGATCAGACCCCAGCGGGGCAGGTCGTCCCAGTCCACCAGGGTGACCGCGACGCCGGTGCGTCCGGCCCGGCCGGTGCGGCCGATCCGGTGCAGGTAGGTCTTCTCGTCCTCGGTGCACTGGTAGTTGACGACGTGCGTGATGCCCTCGACGTCGATCCCGCGCGCGGCGACGTCGGTCGCGACGAGCACGTCCACCTTGCCGTTGCGAAACGCCCGCAGCGCCTGCTCGCGGGCCCCCTGGCCGAGGTCACCGTGGATCGCGGCAGTCGCGAAGCCGCGCTCGGTCAGGTCGTCGGCGACCTTGGCCACGGTGCGCTTGGTGCGGGCGAAGATCATGGTCAGGCCGCGGCCGCGCGCCTGCAGGATGCGCGCGAGCATCTCGACCTTGTCCATGGCGTGCGCCCGGTACACGAACTGGGTGATCGCCTTCAAGGTGGCGCCGTCGTCGGCGGGGTCGATGGCCCGGATGTGCGTCGGCTGGGTCATGAAACGACGCGCCAGCGACACGACGGCGCCGGGCATCGTGGCCGAGAACATCATCATCTGCCGCGAGGCCGGGGTCAGTGCCAGGAGCCGCTCGACGTCCGGCAGAAAGCCCAGGTCGAGCATCTCGTCGGCCTCGTCGAGCACGAGCACCTGCACCTGCGAGAGGTCCAGGTGGCCCTGCTGGGCCAGGTCGAGCAGCCGGCCGGGCGTGCCGACGACGACCTCGACGCCGCGGCGCAGCGCCTCGACCTGGGGCTCGTAGGCGCGCCCGCCGTAGACGGTCAGGACCCGGGTGCTGCTGCGCGCGGCGGCTGCCTCCAGGTCGCCGGCCACCTGGACGGCGAGCTCTCGGGTGGGCACCACTGCCAGCGCCTGGGGTTTGCCCGGCGCCGCCAGCGTGGCGAACCCGGCATCGGAGGGCGCGACGGTCCGCTGCAGCATCGGGATGGCGAACCCCAGCGTCTTGCCGGTGCCCGTCTTGGCCTGCCCGATGATGTCGTGACCGTCCAAGCCGACCGGCAGGGCCATCGCCTGGATGGGGAACGGGCTGGTGATGCCGACGTCCGACAGCGCTTGCACGATGTCGGCACGGACCCCGAAGTCGGCAAAGCTGCGCTCGGGCGGCTGGTCGATGACGACCTCGACCACGGCGTCGACGACGTCCAGCAGCTGTGCGCTGGCGTCTGCCGCCTCGGGATCGGACGGGTCGGTCGGGTTGGGTTGGGTGAAGAGCTCGGAATCGCTCACGTGTTGCCTTCGGCTCGGGCGGGGGCCGCACGCCGTTGGCGGGCCGCTCCGCGGGGGGAGGAGCCGATCGGCGTCTGCAAGGCTGTGGATTTCCGACCGGGCATCCAGCTGTGCCGACCAGTCTAGCCGCCGCGGCTAGGGTGACTGGTCATGACGCGTCGCAGCGACCCCGGCGCCGGTGCCAGCAGTGCGCTGGCTGACCCGGCCCACCGCGAGGCGGTCATCGACCTGCTGGGCGCCATGGCGTACGGCGAGCTGACGGCGTTCAGCCGGTTGGCGGCCGACGCCGAGCTGGCCCCGACCCTGTGGGACAAGGCCCAGCTGGCCCGGCAGGCCGCCGCCGAGCTGCACCACTACGACCTGCTCGACCAGTGGTTGCAGCGGATCGGGGTCGACGTGCGCGTGGCCATGACGCCGTTCGTCGCCGCCGTGGACGAGTTCCACGACCGGACCCGCCCCTCGACCTGGCTGGAGGGGCTGGTGAAGGCGTACGTGGGGGACGGTATCGCCACCGACTTCTACCGCGAGGTCTCGGCCTACCTCGACGGGGGCACGCGCGCGCTGGTCACGGACGTCGTCCAGGACATGGGGGGCGCGCAGTTCGCCGTGCACGCCGTGCGCGAGGCCATCTCCCGCGACCCCGCCGTCGCCGGGCGGCTCGCCCTGTGGGGACGACGGCTGGTGGGCGAGGCGTTGTCGCAGGCGCAACGGGTGGCCGCCGAACGCGACGCGCTCGCCTCGCTGTTGATCGGCGAGGCGAGCAGCGGCGGAGCGGACCTGGCCGAGATCGGCCGGGTCTTCGCCCGGCTCACCCAGGAGCACACCCGGCGGATGGGTCGCCTCGGCCTGTCGCCGTGACCGGCAAGGTCTAGACCGACGTGCGGTGGCCGCCCTTGAGGCCGGCGACCAGGGCTACGCCGATCGCGGCGAGCACGACCTGGATGAGCAGCTCGATCCAGTCCACACCCGCAGTGTTGCTGAAGCGCCCGGCGATGACAGTGCCGATCAGGGCGGCGAGGATGCCGACCCCGATCGTCAGCAACAGGCCGATGTTCTGGCGTCCGGGCAGCACCAAACGGCCCAGCGCACCGATGATGGCGCCGATGATGATCGCGGTAATGAAGCCGGTGACGGTCATGTGCAGCCCTTTCGAAGGGCCCGGATGCGGGCCTACGGCCCTGGCGACCAGGGAACCGGAAGTATCCGGTTGATCAACACATTGCCACGGGAAGGTCAGCTACGCACGTCGGGGGGCGCCGACGTCGAACAGCGCGCGCTCAGGAGCCGAATCCCACCCGGCGTTCGCCACTGCCGCCGGTCTCGACGTACCCGAGCACCGTCGTCGGCACCACCACGCTGCGCCCGCTGGCGTCGGTCAGGCGCAGGGTTCCCCCGGCCGCCACGGCCGCCTCGACCAGCGCGGCGACCTCGTCCGCGCTCTGCGCCGAGTCCAGCACGATCTCGCGGGCGACGTTCTGCACGCCGATCTTGACCTCCACTGCGTTGCCTCCTGCGGGCGTCGTCCAACCGGCGACCACTGTCGTCGTGCGGACAGGTTACCTGCGGGGACCTGGGCGCTTCACCCGTTGGCCCACGTCCGGGCCGATCTTGGGGAAGGCGCCGAGGCCGCGCCAGGACATCTGCCCGATCAGCGCGCTGGCGGCTTCGCGGGGGATCGAGCCTTGGGTCGAGAGCCAGTACCGGGCACTCACCTGGGCCATTCCGGTGAGAGCCACCCCGAGCAGCATGGCCTGCTCCGATGGCAGCTGGGTGTCTTCGCCGATGACTTCGGCGATCGCCCGGGCGCAGCGCTCGGTGACGTCGTCGACGCGTTGGCGCACGGCTTGCTCGTTCGTCAGGTCCGACTCGAAGACCAAGCGGAACGGTTCGCCGTCCCGGTCGACGAACTCGAAGTAGGCGGCGATGGTAGCCACCACCCGCTGCTTGTTGTCGCGAGTCGACGACAGGGCCGTACGAACGGCATCGAGCAGCGCCTCGATGTGTTCGTCGAGCAGCGCGAGGTACAACTCGAGCTTGCTCTGAAAGTGCTGGTACACAACCGGTTTCGAGACGCCCGCGCGGTCGGCGATGTCGTCCATTGCCGCCGCGTGGTACCCACAGCGCACGAACACCTCCTGCGCCGCGGCGAGCAGCTGGGTGCGCCGCGCGCTGCGCGAGAGTCGGGGGCCACGCAACCGGGTGCTGGATGTGGTTGACACGCTCGCTCCTCACCCGCCGCCCGGTCTTTGCCATGTGGCGGCGCTCGGCGGCGAGGCGAATCCTAGGCGGTGAGCGGCTTGTGGGCACCCTGCGCGTGCTGACTCGCCCCGGACGGGCGTCACCCGAACGGCGGTCTGGCGGCGGATCCGCTGCGCGCAGATGAACGCGCCTGCCACACTCCTGACACTGCGTGCGATGCGCCGCGTCGATGCGATACGGGCGATGCGATACGGGCGATGCGATGAGGAGGTGGCGGTGAGCACCGAGTACGAGGTCGATGCCGCCACGATGCGCGATGCCCTGAGCGGGTTGCCCGGCGTCGTCCAGGTCGACCTGGAGTTCGACGCCCACGGCGCGGGGGTGCTACGCGTGCGGCTGGGGCAAGGCGTGGACGAGGACGCGGTGGTGGACGCCGCCGTCGCCGGTCTGCGGCGAGTCGCCGGCGTCGGGATCGACGGCAGCCGGCTGCGCCTGTGTGGCCCGAGCGGGCGGCCCGTCGTGGCAGTGGTCGAGACGCACGCGCCCGAGCCGGACGAGGCGGCCGGGCCTGCGGCGCCAATCCGAGTCGGCCGACCCCCCACCCCACCACCGCCGGTCGTCTGGCAGCCGCTCGCGCAGCGCGGGCCCACTGCGCCGACGGCCGAACCGGACGCCGGTTCACTCCCGGGCGAGTCCGGTTCACTCCCGGGTGAGTCCGGTGAGTCCGGTGAGTCCGGTGCGTCCGGTGAGTCCGGTGAGCCGCCGACGCCAAGCGAGCAGCCTTCGCCGCCGGACTCGGCCAACCGCCTGGTACTCGAGCGAGTCGAGGTCGCCTACGAGCGCGTGCAGATGTGGGCCACGGTCCACCTCACCCGGGGCGAGTCGACGCACACCGGGTCGGCCGGGGCCACCGCGACCGGAAGCGGTGCGCACCGGGCGGTCGCCGCCGCCACGGCCCGGGCTGCGGAGTCTGCCCTCGGGGGCGACGTACGTTTGGACGTGGAGGCCGTTGACGTCCTGGGCGTCGGCCAGGACCAGGTGGGCATCGTCATCGTCACCCTCCTGACCGAGCGCGGGGTCGACCGGTTGACGGGTGCGGCGCTGGTGCGTGGCGATGGGGGCGAGACGATCGTGCGGGCGACGCTGGACGCGCTGAACCGGCGTACGGACAGCATCGCAGCGCCGCGACCCACGTCGCACGCCTAGCCGCTCGCCCGCTTGTCGCCCAGCGGCTACCGTCATGGGGTGGCTGACGTCGTTGCACACTGCGCGTCGAGGCGGCGGTCCTCGTGAGCCGGCCGGCTCTGGTCGAGCCCGGGCCCCCGCTCACCCGCGAGCAGGTGGCGCGCTATGCCCGCCACCTGCTGATCCCGGACGTCGGCGAGCTGGGCCAGCGCCGGCTCTCGGCGGCCCGGGTGCTGGTGGTCGGCGCCGGGGGCCTCGGGTCACCCGCGTTGCTGTACCTTGCGGCTGCCGGAGTGGGGACAATCGGCGTGTGCGACCCCGATGTCGTGGACGCCTCGAACCTGCAGCGCCAGGTGGTGCACGGCAGCAGCGACGTCGGGCGCGCCAAGGTCGACTCGGCCGCCGACACCCTGGCCGAGGTGAACCCGCTGGTGCGGGTGGTGAAGCACCAGGTGCGCCTGGAGGCCAGCAACGCCCTGGACCTACTCGCGGGCTATGACCTGGTGGTGGACGGCACCGACAACTTCGCGACGCGCTACCTGGTCAACGACGCCTGCGTCCTGCTGGGGATCCCGAACGTGTGGGGCTCGGTGTTCCGCTTCGACGGCCAGGTCAGCGTGTTCTGGGCTGGGCACGGCCCTTGCTACCGCTGCCTGTTCCCCGAGCCGCCGCCGCCGGGCAGCGTCCCGTCCTGCGCCGAGGGCGGCGTGCTCGGCGTGCTGTGCGCCGCCGTGGGGGCCGCGCAGGCGACCGAGGCGATCAAGCTGGTCACCGGTGTCGGCGAGACCCTGGTGGGCCGTCTGCTCGTGCACGACGCGCTGCGGGCCACCTGGCGTGAGCTGGGCGTGCTCCCCGACCCTACGTGCGCGGTCTGCGGCCCGGCGGCGACGATCACCCGCGAGTCCGGCCTGGCCGACTACGAGGGCTTTTGTGGCCTGCCCCCGGCGGGCGGCTCGGGCACCGGCGCGGACGACGGGCTGCCCGTCGTCCGCGCCCCGGAACTGGCGTCGTGGCTCGCTGACCCCGGCCGCGACGTGCTGCTCGTGGACGTGCGCGAGCCGGGGGAGCGGGCCATCGTGTCGATACCTGGCGCGCTCGCCATCGGGCGCGGCGAGTTCGACAGTGGCGCGGCCCTGGCGCGGATCCCGTTCGATCGCCCGGTGGTGCTGTACTGCAAGGGTGGTGGGCGCTCAGCCGGCGCCCTGCGGCTGCTGCTGGACGCCGGCCACCCCGACGCCCGGCACCTGGAGGGCGGCGTGCTGGGCTGGGTCGAGCAGGTCGACCCAGGCCTGCCGACCTACTGACCCTGCTTGCCTACCTGGGCCTGCTTTCCTACCTGGCACCGGTGCGCAGCGGCCGTTCCGGGCCGAAAAGTACCGGTCCTGGGTAGGAAAGGCGGGATCAGAAGGCGCTGGTGCCGTTCGGGGTCCCGAGGCCGGTGGGCCCGTCCCAGCCGGTGCGGGCGGTGCACAGCTGAGTCGGCGAGCAGGTGCCGTTCGACCCCGAGGTGACGTCGTTCATGTTTCCGGCAGTGGTTGCTGTGGTCGTGTCGTTTTTGTACGGCAAGGCGTTCGCGTAGGTGGGGGTGGTGGCGTTGCCGGTGTTGCCGGACAGCGCGTACACGGAGGCGATGATCGGGGACGAGACGCTAGTGCCGCCGAAGACCAGCCAGCCGGAGACCCCCTGGTAGGCGAAGGAGTCGTAGACCGCGACGCCCGTGCCGGGGTCGGCGACCGCCGACACGTCGGCCATGGCGCGCTTCGTGCAGCCGGTGTCGAACGTCGAGGCCGCCGCCAGCGCCGCGTTGTACGTCGAGCAGCCCGATCCGGCGCCGCTCCACACCGTCTCGGCCCAGCCGCGGGTGCTTGAGGCTTTGGTGAGTGACGTGCCGCCGACGGCGACGACGTACGAGGACGACGCGGGGTAGCTGCCGCCCTGGTAGCCGTTGTCACCGGTCGAGGCGGTCACGGCGATGCCGGGGAAGTTGTAGTACTTGCCGTACGTGGCGTCGGAGGCGTC
>DAIETC010000156.1 GCA_027345905.1 Kineosporiaceae bacterium
CGCTGCCCGGCGCGCTGTGGCGGCTGTACGTCGTGCGCGAGTGGGTGCTCCGTGACCCGGCCGGGGCCGCCGGTGACTACCTCGCCGGGCACACCCTCGCCCAGGTGTCGCACGTCGTCGCGGGGGTCGCCCAGCCGCCCGGGCCGGACGAGGTCCGGGCGCTGGCCGACGCCGTCCTAACCGGCGTGTACGCCGGCCAGTTCGACGTCGCCCTGCAGCGCGCCAGCGCCTTCTGCAGGGTGGTGGCTGCCGGCCGGGCGCTGCGCGCGGACGACGATCCCGACCCCGCCTCCGGCGTCCGGGCGACCAACCGAGCCGCCTCGCTGCAGCAGACCGCCGAGGATCTGGAGGCCGCCGCCCGGTCCTGGCGCGCCGGCGACCTGACCTGAGCCGCTACCGCGCTGGTGCCCCAACGCGAGCGACTACACTGATCGCGCCCCTTCGGGGGCAACCGGGCGTCGGGCTGCGGTAGCCCCGGGTCCCAACTGGAGCCGCTTCGAGCGGCCGCGCGCCGTGAGGCGCTCCCAGCCCGACGCCCGCCACCTCAGGCCCGCCACCTCAAGGACCGTGATCATGCAGTCCCGGGCGCGGCCGGCCCCACTGCCCGCGCCCGCGACGGCGGTGCGGCGCTCGCCAGCACAACCGTGCCAGCGACGCGCGGTCGGCTGATTTGGCCGCGGAGCACGGCCGGGCGACGTACGGTGGTGCGATGCAGGCAGGACAAGGGGAAGCCGCGCGGCCCGGCGCACTTCGCGACCTTGAGCTCGAGGCCGAGATCGTCCTGGTGGGCGAGCTGGTGGTGGCTGCCACCGCGAGCGAGCGGCACCTCAGTGTTGCCGAGATCGACCAGGCCCTGGGCCTGTCTGACGGCGGCGCAAAGGCCGCTGCTCCCTGAGCCAGCACGCCCCTTCCCGCCGCGGCGCCCTTTCCTACCGGGACGCCCTTTCCTACCTCCGAGCGGTATTTGGGGGCCCAGATCGGGTCGTTACACCGGCCGGAGGTAGGAAAGGGGTCAGGTGCCGAGCCAGGGGGGCGCTGGGCGAAACCGGAAGCGGCCGTTGAACCGGTCCGGGTCTGCCGTCGTGCGGCACTCGTTGATCCGGCGGGCCAGGCCCGGCAGGTCCAGCAGCACCTCCCTCGTGCCCCAGCGCACCAGCTGCAGTCCCGTCCTGAGCAGGGCGTCCTGGCGCACCTTCTCGGCGTCCAGCCCAAGCTGGGCCCGGCGGATCAGCTCCTGCGCACTCGCCTGCGGGTCGGCACCGGCCATCAACACGCCGCGCAGGTCGTACTTGATCCGCCCATCGGCTTCAGCGCCGGTCGCCAGATCCCACAGACCGTCGAGGCGGGCCACGAACCGGCCCTGCGCGTCCAGCACGTCCACTTGCGGCACCGGCAGTGGCACGCCGTGCGGCAGGAGGCTCACGAACGACCAGGACTCCAGCCACGTCTCGCGGCGCGGGTCAGCCAGCTGCAGCGAGCTGACCCCCCGGGCGGCGTACGGCCAGTCGCTCTGCCAGTGCAGCACCTCGTCCACCTCGTCGTAACGAACAGCCCGGGTGCGCAGGGCATGGTCGGCAATCGCAACGGCCTGGGCAGGCGCGACGTGACGCAGCACGTCGGCCAGAGTCCGCGCGGGCGAGGTGAGCGGCACCCCGCCGCGCGACGTCCGGTCAATCGGGCGCAGGGTCGCGGCCTGAACGACCAGACCGGGCCAGGTGCGCGCCACCGTGCCCGGCTCGGCGGTCACGGTGACCCGGCCCCAGCCTTCCAGCGGCCGGGGCCAGCCGAGCAGGCAGGCAGCGCTCAAGTGGCTGACGAGCACGTCGTCCGGCCGGGACAGGACGACGGCCGTCACCTCAAGCTCGTGGCGGCCGCGGGGGTCGGCCCCGTCGTACGTGCTGGTCGTGCAGTAGATGCCGCGGCGCAGTTGGCGCCAGGCTCCGGTGGACAGCCGGCGCCCGACCTGGTGGCGGCTCATACCCCGCTCCAATGCCTCCTGCCGGGTGAAGACGCTGGGCAGTGGGGGATCGGTCATGGCCCCACGTTCGCCCGACATCGAGACGGTGGCCCATGCGTGCCGCGGGTCTGTGGACGGTGGGGTCACCCTCAGTTCTGTGCACGACCCCTTTCCTACCTACGAACGGTGTCTGAACCCCGAATCTGGGCCGGAAAAACCGGTCGGAGGTAGGAAAGGGGGGCGGGGGTAGGAAAGGGTCAGCCGAAGCGGCCGGAGATGTAGTCCTCCGTGGCCCGTTCATCGGGGTTGCTGAAGATCTTGTGGGTGTCGCCCATCTCGATCAGCCGGCCCGGCTTGCCGGTGGCGGCAATGTTGAAGAACGCCGTGCGGTCCGACACCCGGGCCGCCTGCTGCATGTTGTGGGTGACGATGACGATCGTGTACCGCTCCTTGAGCTGACGGATCAGGTCCTCGATGGCCAGCGTCGAGATCGGGTCGAGCGCCGAGCAGGGCTCGTCCATCAGCAACACCTGCGGTTCGACGGCGATCGCGCGGGCGATGCACAGGCGCTGCTGCTGGCCACCCGACAGGCTGGCACCGGGCTTGGCGAGCCGGTCCTTCACCTCGCCCCACAGGTTCGCCGACTTCAAGGTGCGCTCGACCACGCCGTCCAGCTCGCTCTTGCGTCGGCGTCCCTGCAGCTTGATCCCCGCGACGACGTTGTCGTAGATGGTCATCGTGGGGAAGGGGTTGGGTCGCTGAAACACCATGCCAACCATCCGGCGTACGGCGACCGGGTCGAGCCCTGGGGCGTAGATGTCCTCGTCGTCGATCAGCACCTTGCCTTCGGCGCGCGCGCCGGGGATCACTTCGTGCATCCGGTTCAAGGTGCGTAGGAACGTCGACTTGCCGCAACCGCTGGGGCCGATGAGGGCGGTCACGCTGCGTGGCTCGACGGTCATGCCGATGTCTTCGACGGCTTTGAAGGACCCGTAGTAGACGTTCAGTCCCGAGATGTCGATGCGTTTGGCCATGGCGTGACGCCCTTCAGTGAGAGCTCTTCGGGGTCCGCCACCAGGCGAGCAGGCGGGCCGCGAGGTTGAGCAGCATGACGATCAGGATCAGTGTGAGGGCAGCGGCCCATGCGCGGTCAATTGCGGTGTCGTTGGGCTGACCGGCTTCGGAGTAGATGTACAGCGGTAACGCCGACTGTGCCCCGTTGAACGGGTCGTTGTTGATGGAGTTGGTGCCGAAGACGGTGAGCACGAGAGGTGCTGTCTCGCCCACGATCCGGGCGATGGCCAGCATGACGCCAGTCACGATGCCCGCCATGGCGGTGGGCAGCACGATGCGCAAGATGGTGCGCCACCGGCGTACGCCGAGCGCCAGGCTGGCCTCGCGCAGCCCGTGTGGCACCAGGCGCAGCATCTCTTCGGTCGAGCGCACCACGGTGGGCAGCATGAGCAACGTCAGGGCCAGGGCCCCAGCGAAACCGCTGTAGCGAAAGCCGAGGGTCAAGATCCACAACGCGTAGATGAACAGGCCGGCGACGATGGAGGGCAGGCCGGTCATCACGTCGACGAAGAAGCTCACCGTTCGGGCGAAGGGCCGCCCGCTGCCGTACTCCACCAGGTAGATCGCGACCAGGATGCCGAGCGGGACGGCGAACGCGAAGGCGATACCCACCTGCTCCAGGGTGCCGATGATCGCGTGGTAGGCGCCGCCGTATGGGTCGCTCTCGGCGACGTTGCGCATCGAATGGGTGAGGAAGCTCAGGCCGAACCGGCGCATCCCCTGGGTGAGCGTGTACCCCAGCACGGCCACCAGCGGGACCAGCGAGACCACGAACGTCAGGGTGAGCGCGTGGGTGGCCAGCCGGTTACGCGCCTGGCGCCCGCCCTCGACCCGGGCGACCACGATGGTCTGCAACAGAAGGTACGTCGGCAGCGCGATCAGCACGAAGTCCGCGGTTCCGCGCAACGGGGTCAGCGCAAACAGCGCTGCGGTGCCCGCCACGGTGAGCACCCCCAGCAGTGGCAACGCCCAGCGCGGCAGCCGGGACCGCGACATCATCAGCCGGGACGGCTCGGCCTGTACCACGGTGCTCACCCCTGTGCTCCTGACAGATCCTTGCGTCGGGCCACGACCGAGCGGGCGACGAGGTTGACGACCAGGGTGATCGCGAACAGCACCAGCCCCGAGGCGATCAGGGCGCCGCGCCCGTTGTGCCCGGCCTCGCCGTACGTGTTGGCGATGTTGGCGGCGATCGTGTTGCCGCCCGGGGTGAGAATCCGGTACGTGATCTGGTAGTTGGCCGAGAGCACCAGGGCCACCGCGATGGTCTCGCCAAGGGCGCGGCCGAACCCGAGCACGGTTGCGCTGATCACTCCGGGGCGACCGTACGGGAGCACCGCAGTGCGCATCATCTCCCAGCGGGTGGCGCCCAGCGCGTACGCCGCCTCGATGTGGTCGGCCGGCACCTGGCGAAACACCTCCCGCGAGATGGCGGCGATGATCGGCAGCACCATGATCGCCAGAACCACCGAGGCGGTGAACATGGACTTGCCGAAGATCCCGTCGGAGGCGAAGAACGGGATCCACCCGAAGCGTTCGCTGAGGAAGGCCGAGAACGGCCCGATGGCCGGCACGAGGAAGATCAGGCCCCACAGCCCGTAGACCACGCTGGGGACGGCGGCCAGCAGGTCGACCAGGTAGGCCATGGGTTGGGCCAGCCGCCGGGGGGCGATGTGGGTGAGGTACAAGGCGACCCCCACGGCCACCGGGACCGCCATCAGCAGGGCCAGCGTCGAGGTGACGACGGTGCCATAGGCGAGCGCGCCGATGCCGAAGGCCGGTGGCGTGTCGTCCGGTGACCACTGGGTGGCGGTGAAGAAGTTGACCGTGTCCTTGCGCAGCGCCGGCACCGCTCGCAGCACCAGGAAGGCGGCGATGGCCGCCATCAGGACGAGCACCAGACCGGCGGCGGTGCGGGTGAGCCCGGCGAACAGGGCATCCCAGACGGCACCGCGCGGACGACGTCCGGCGACTACCGCGGGCCCCATGCTGAGCTCGTCACGGGCCCCGTTGGGCGGTGTCCTCGGCTGGCTCATCGGGTCCTTTGGCGAAGGTGTGCGGTCGTGTCATGCGTCCGACGTACCTCTGCCCTGCCGTCCCTTGGGACGGCAGGGCAGAGGCGGGTCTGAGATGGACGGGTCAGGCGAGATCCCCGATCGTCTTCTGCACCTTCTGCTGGATGTTAGTCGGCAGCTTGACGTAGCCGATCCCGGGCAGGAGGTTTTGGCCGGCGTCGCTGGCCGCGTAGCCGAGGAAGCTCTTGATCAGCGCGAGCTTGGCCGGGTCGTTACCCTTGCTGCAGACGATCTCGTACGTCACCAACAGGTTCGGGTAGGCGGTCTTGTCGGTGTTGGTGTAGTCGAACGCCAGCTTGAGGTCCTCGCCAGTCCCGACCACCTTCGCCTTGGACAAGAAGTTGACGGTGTTGTCCTTGGTCAGCTCGACGAAGTCGCCCGCCGCGTTGCTCACCTTGGCGTAGGGGATCTTGCTCTGGTCGGCGAACGACTGCTCGAAGTAGCCGATGCCGCCCGGGGTGCTCTTGACGCCCTGCGCCACGCCCTGGCTGCCCTTGGCGCCCTGGCCGCCGGGGGCCTTCCAGTCCTTGTTCGGGCCGTAGGACCAGTCGGCCTTGGCCTCGTTCGACAGGTAGTTGGTGAAGTTGAACGACGTACCCGAGCCGTCGGAGCGGTGGAACGTCTGGATGCCGAGGCTGGGCAGTTTGGCGCCCGGGTTGTCCTTGGCGATCGCGGGGTCGCTCCACTTGCTGATCTTGCCGTCGAAGATCTTGGCAAGGGTGGCCGAGGACAAGTTCAGCGTGGTGACGCCGGGCAGGTTGTAACCCACCGCGATCGGGCCGGGAACCAGTGGCAGGTTGACCGCGGGGCCGGTCTTGCAGCGAGCGTCCGCGCCCGGCTGGTCCTTGGCGCCGAGCGGGAAGTCCGACCCGGCGAAGTCGATCGTTCCGGCGGAGAACTGCTGGACGCCGGCACCGGAGCCGCCGCCGCCGTAGTTGATGTTCGCGCCCGGGCAGGCCGTCTGGTACTGCTTGATCCACTCGGCCATGGCGTTGGACTGCGCCGTCGACCCAGCCAGCTGCAGCGTGCCGGTGGCACAGCTGATGCCCGCTGCGTTCGTCGTCGAGCCGGTCGCCGAGGCGCTGGAGCCGGTCCCCGTTCCAGAGCTGGAGGCGCCGGGGGTGTTGTTGTCGGTGCCGCATGCCGTGAGGGCGAGCGCGCCGATGAGGGCGACGCCGCTCAGGCGTCCCAGCCGCGTGATCGTCACTGTTGTAGGTCTCCCTGCCAGTCTTCGTGGACGCGGCGCAGTGCCGCGTCGACACGGCGGCTGCCGCATCGACTGCGAACGTAGGCAACGTGAGTGAAGCCCCGGCTGGGTGTGGGTGAAC
>DAIETC010000184.1 GCA_027345905.1 Kineosporiaceae bacterium
GATTGCATCACCGCAGGTCAGAGCCGGTTTTCTCCAGCAGAGCGACGCATTCGACGTGGTGCGTCATCGGGAACAGGTCGAAGCCGCGGACGCCGGTCAGCCGGTAGCCGTGCTCGGCCGCGTAGGCGACATCTCGGGCCAGGGCGGCCGGGTCGCAGGCCACGTAGGCGACGGCGCGGGGATGCAACGAGCAAATCTGCTCGATCACCACGCGCCCAGCACCGGTGCGCGGCGGGTCGAGCACGACCAGGTCGGCGCTCAAGCCGGACGGCAGCATCGCGGCCAGCACGCTCTCGACCCGGCCTTGACTGACGCCGGCGCCTGGCAGGCCCCGCAGGTTGCGCCGCGCGTCGCGCACCGCGCGCGGGTTGCTCTCGATGGCCAGCACGGCCCCTTGCGGCGCCACGGCGTGGGCCAGCGCGGCGGTGAACAGCCCGGCGCCGGCGTACAGGTCCAGGACCTGCTCGCCCGCCTGGGGGCGCAGCGCCGCCAGGACCGCACCGACCAGCGCGGCCGGGGCACCGGGGTGCACCTGCCAGAACCCCGAACCGCTGACCCGAAAGTCATGCTGCCAGTCCCCCACCACCACCCGTTCCTGCACGAACGCGCGCCCGCGCACCTGGTCCAGCCCCCCGTGCACGCCGGTAACGGCCAGTGCGGCGTCGACCTGTGGCAAGGCGGGGCGCTTGCGGCTGGCGCTCTCAGCGATCACCAGCGCCCGCTCCCCCGGGTCAGCGCCAGGAGTCGTGGCAACGACCACGTCCACCGCCCGGACGCCGGGCCAGGCCTGGCCCGTGACGCCGGTCGCCTCGACGCCGGGGTGCGCGATCGGGCAGCTGGTAAGCGCCAGCACCTGGTGCGAACGGTGCGGGCGCAGCCCGAGCTTCGAATCCGGCCCCACGGCGAACTGCATCCGGGTGCGCCACCCCAGCCCCTCGTCGTCCCCCGGAACCGCCTCCACGACCACCTCGACGTCCAGGCGGGCCAGGCGCCGCAGCTGCTCTCGGACGACGTCGGCTTTCAGACGCCGCTGGGCGGCCAAGGAGGCGTGCTGCCAGTCACAGCCGCCGCACAGTCCCGGGCCGGCGAGCGGGCACGGGGGTGCGACCCGGTCCGGCGAGGGTGAGAGCACGTCGACGGCGTCCGCGCGCAGGAACCGGTCCCCGTCGCAGCCCTCGGTGACCTGGGCGACCACGCGTTCGCCGGGGAGTGCGTGGCGCACGAACAGCACCCGACCCTCGTGCCGCGCCACGCAGTGCCCCCCATGGGCGACCGGTCCCACGTCAACCTCGACCCGTACGCCGACGAGGCTGGTGCCGACGCTCAGCGCGGTTCCGTCCCGGCGCCGGAAGCGGGCGCCTTGTCTGGGTCACCTTGGGCCACGCCAGCGTCAGCTTGGGCCACGCCGGCGCGAGGGCCCGCCGTGCCAGGCCGAGAGGTCCAGGGAACCGCGTCGTTGGCGCGCTGGGCCGCCCCCTCGGACGAGCGCAGCTGCCAGGGGACGCTGGCCACCATCACCCCCGGGGTGAACAGCAACCTGCCCTTGAGCCGAAGGGCGCTCTGGTTGTGCAGCAGCGCCTCCCACCAATGGCCCACGACCTACTCGGGGATGAACACGCCGACGACGTCACGCGGACTGTCGCGCCGGATCGAGCGCACGTAGTCCAGCACCGGCCGGGTGACCTCCCGGTAGGGCGAGTCGAGCGACTTCAACGGCACGGGGATGTCCCGCCGCTCCCACTCGGCCTGCAAGGCGGCCGTCTCGGCCGGGTCCACGTTGACGCTGATGGCCTCCAGCACAGAGGGCCTGGAGGCGCGGGCGTAGGCGAGGGCGCGCAGCGTCGGCCGATGGATCTTGGAGACCAGCACCAGGGCGTGCACTCGCGAGGGCAGCACGGCTTCAGCGGCGTCCGGCCCAGGATCCAGCTCGACGCTGACCCGGTCGTAGTGCCGACGGATGCCCCGCATGAGCACGAACAGGAACACCATCGCGGCGATCGCGATCCAGGCGCCCTTCGCGAACTTGGTGACCAGGACGACGGCGAGCACCGTGCCGCACAAGCCGGCGCCGACCGCGTTGATGACCCGGCTGCGCCGCATGCGCGCCGCACCGGGGTTGTCCCCGGCTCGCAGCTGCCGGTTCCAGTGCCGCACCATCCCGATCTGGCTGAGCGTGAACGACACGAAGACGCCGACGATGTAGAGCTGGATCAGGCGGGTCACCTGAGCGTCGAACGCGATGATCAGCACACTGGCCATGAACGCCAAGGCCAGGATGCCGTTGCTGAACGCCAGGCGGTCGCCACGGGTGTGCAGCTGGCGCGGCAAGAAGCCGTCCCTGGCCAGGATCGAGCCGAGGACCGGGAACCCGTTGAACGCGGTGTTGGCGGCCAGGACCAGGATGATTCCGGTAGCACCGGCCACGAGGTAGAACGCGGGCGGGAAGCCGGCGAACACCGCCGCCGCGAGCTGGCCGATCACCGGCTGCTGCTGGTAGTTCGCCCCAACCGGTACCCCGTTGCGCAGCAGCTGGACCGCCGGGTCCTCGGCGAAGTGCAGGCGAGTCAACCGCGACAACACCATGATCGAGATCAGCATCGTGACGGCGATACCGCCGAGCAGCGCCAAGGTCGTGGCGGCGTTGCGGCTCTTGGGCTTCTTGAAGGCCGGGACGCCATTGCTGATCGCCTCGACACCGGTCAGCGCAGCGCAGCCGGACGAGAACGCGCGCAGCACCAGGAAGCCGCCCGCCAGACTCGCCAGGCCGCTCTCGTAGCCGGGTTCGCCCCTCAACGTCAAGCCGGCGCTCGGGGCCCCGGGAAGGCTGCCGAGGACGAAGTGCTGGAAGAAGCCCCACAGAGCCATGCCGATGATCGAGGCAATGAACACGTAGGTCGGCAAGGCGAACGCAGCCCCGGACTCGCGCACACCTCGCAGGTTCATCGCCGTCAACAGCACCACGGCAAGGACCGCAGCCACGGCCTCATGCCCCTGCAGCGACGGGATCGCGGCGGCGGCATACTGCGCCGCGGAACTGATCGAGACCGCCACGGTCAGGACGTAGTCGACCAGCAGCGCACTGGCGACCGTCAGGCCGGCGGTCTTGCCCAGGTTCGTCGTGGCGACCTCGTAGTCGCCCCCACCGGAGGGGTAGGCGTGCACGTTCTGTCGGTAGGAGGCGACCACCACGAGCATGACGACGGCGACTGCCACGGCGATCTTCCAGCTGAAGGCGTACGCCGTCAGCCCGGCCACGCTGAGCGTGAGCAGGATCTCGTCGGGCGCGTAGGCCACGGACGACAACGCGTCGCTGGCGAACACCGGCAAGGCGATGCGCTTGGGCAACAACGTCTCGGCAAGCCGGTCGCTCCCCAGGGGACGACCGAGCATCAACCGCTTCAGCATCGATCCCGCACTCGGCACGGACAACCATGCTAGGCCCCGCGGGGCGGTGTACCGTTTCGGGCGTCGCGCGGCTGTGCGGCGCCCGACACATCGGCCAGCGACCTGCGAGAGGGATCCGTGCACTTTGTGATCATGGGCTGTGGCCGGGTCGGCTCCAGCCTGGCCAACAGCCTGCAGTCCCAGGGCCACGACGTGGCCGTCATCGACCAGGACGAGACGTCCTTTCGCCGCCTGGGTGCACAGTTCGAAGGACGCCGGATCACCGGTATCGGGTTCGACCGCGACATCCAGCGGGCGGCCGGGATCCAGACTGCGCACGCGTTCGCGGCGGTCAGCAGCGGCGACAACTCCAACATTCTCGCCGCCCGGGTCGCCCGCGAGACGTTCGGGGTCTCCAACGTCGTGGCCCGCATCTACGACCCCCGGCGGGCCGAGATCTACCAACGACTGGGAATCCCCACCGTCGCCACGGTGCGCTGGACAAGCGACCAGATGCTGCGCCGGCTGCTTCCAGCCGGGGCTGCGCCACTGTTCCGCGACCCCAGCGGCAAGGTGGTGCTGGCCGAGATGCCGTTCCACGCCGACTGGATCGGACGCCCGGTGGACGACGTCGCGACCGCTGGCGGGGTGCGCGTGGCCTACCTCACCCGGCTCGGCGAGGCGATGGTGCCTGATGCTGGCACGCTGTTGCAGGACGGAGACCTGCTGCACGTGAGCGTTGCCGAGGCCGACCTGGCCCGAGCCGAGGCGGCGCTGGACGCGCCCCCGCACCCCGACTGAAGCTCACAACCCGTCCAGCACAGCCCGCCCTCGAACGAAGGATCACCGGATGCGCGTCGTCATCGCCGGCGCCGGCAGCGTGGGTCGCTCGGTGGCCCGCGAGCTGATCGGAAACGGCCACCAGGTGCTGTTGATCGACAAGGAACCGCGAGCGGTCCAGGCGCAGCGGGTCAGCGAGGCCGAGTGGCTGCTGGCCGACGCCTGCGAGATCACCGCACTGAACGAGGCGGGCCTGGAGAGCTGTGACGTCGTCGTCGCGGCGACGGGGGACGACAAGGCGAACCTCGTGGTCTCGCTGCTGGCCAAGACCGAGTTCGGTGTGCCGCGCACGGTCGGGCGCGTGAACAACCCCAAGAACGAGTGGATGTTCGACGAGGCCTGGGGGGTCGACGTCGCCGTCTCCACACCTCGGCTGATGACCGCGCTGGTCGAGGAAGCCGTCAGCGTGGGTGACCTGGTGCGCATCTTCCAGTTCCAGCAGGGTCAGGCGACCATGGTCGAGATGACCCTGCCGAAGGACTCCGCGTACGCCGGATCCCGGGTGGGCGACCTCACCTGGCCACCGGACAGCGTGCTCGTCGGCATCATCCGCGAAGAGCGCCCGATCGCTCCTTCACGCGACGACGCGCTGGAGGCCGGTGACGAGCTGCTGTTCCTCACCGTCCCGGACAGCGAGGCCGCACTGGAGCAGATGCTGTCCCCCGGGCACGCGGTCCGGCGCCCCGAGGACGAGGACGAGCTGTAGCGCCTGTCGTTGCTGTTGCGAGAAGGCGTGGATCGGGATCTGCTCCCCGCTGCGCTATCGTAGGCTATCCCTGCGGAGGTGAAGCGCATGACCGATGTCCTGGTCCGGGACGTACCCGAAGAGGTGATCGCCGCCCTGGACTCGCGGGCGTCTCGCCTGGGACTGTCGCGCAGCGAGTACCTGCGTCGACGGCTCGCTCAGGAAGCCGTGAGCGGTCCGCAGCCGGTGACGGTGCAACACCTCACCGCTTTTGCCGAGACCTTCGCCGACCTCGCAGACGCGCAGGTCATGAAGGGCGCGTGGGAGTGAGCAGCTGGCTCATCGACACCTCCGCCCTTGTCCGACTGGCCAACTCTGCCGACGTTGGCGTGTGGATCGACCGGATCGAGCGGGGGCTGGTCCGCATCAGCACAGTGACGCGGCTGCAGGTCGGTTACTCCGCGGAATCCGGTGCCGATCTACGCACTGCCGTCCGTCGACCACCCCTCGCCTCCATGCCGCTGGAGTACCTGACCCCGGCGATCGAGAATCGCGCCGTCGACGTACAGATGCTGCTCGCCGACCTGGGCCGTCACCGCGCACCCTCTGTGCCCGACCTCCTCGTCGCAGCGACGGCAGAGCTGGCCGGGCTCACCGTCGTACACCGCGACAAGGACTTCGACCTCATCGCCGAGGTCACCGGACAACCCACGCAGCGCCTTGGCGGGGAATGAGTGCGGGCGACGGACGGTTGTGAGCGCGCCTTTAGACCGGCGAGTTCCAGAAGCCGCCTGAGCTCAACTTCACAGTACCTCTCTGGTTCCCGGGACCGTTCAGCTTACGTGCGACGGCATCTGGTCCGCGGGGTCCAGCGGAGTCCGCCCCCGCAGCAGCAGCGCACCCATGGCCGCGACCGCGAGCAGGTACAACGGCCAGCCGAACACGACCTTGGTCACACCCAGCCACCCCACCTGACCGGCGAGGTACAGCGGCAGCATCACCACGGCCCGGACGGCGTACATGCCGGCGAGCACCAGGGTCAGCCGTTGACACAACCGGACCACACCCGCGTGCGAGCGCCACGCCAGGGGATCCTTCGACGTGGCCCCGACCACGAACCCGACCAGGGGCCACCGCGTCAGCACCGAGACCAAGGTCAGCGCGGTCAGCGTGCAGCTGTAGAGGATCCCCGGCAAGAACACGTCCTGGGCGCGCCCGGTCCGCAGCGCCAGGAAGGCGGCCACAACCAGCCCCACGAGACTGCTCAGGGCGTAGCGGGGGGTTTGACGCTGCGCCAGCCGCAGCACCAAGGCGAGGACGACGGGCACCCCTGCTGCGATCAGCGAGGTGGCGATGTCGTGGGTCAGTGCCCAGGCCAGCACGAAGGCAACGGTCGGGACTGCGGCCTCGGCAGAGCCGCGCAGGCCACCGACGCCCTCGGCCAGACGCGCCCGCACGACCTCTTCGACGGTGCTGGCACCCGGCGGCACCTGCCCGAGTGCGGCGTGGACCGAGCCGGCCGTCATGCTCATTCGCCGCCACCAGCCAACAGCTCGTACGCGGGGTTGAACAGCACCGGACGTCCGTCGCGCTGGGCCACCCGACCGTGCACCCGCAACCGCCGTCCGGCCACGATGCCCGGGATCTGACGCCGGCCGAGCCAGACCACCGTGAGGGTGCCCGTGCCGTCGTACAACTCGGCCACCAGAGCCGGCACGCCCGCCCGCGGGCGCAAGGTGACCGAGCGCACCGTCCCGCAGACGCACGCCTGGCGACGGTCCGGCAGCTCGCGCACCGGGGTGCCGCCCGCCTTGCCCGACGCCAGCGCCAGGTCTTCGTCCTCCAGGACCTGCTCTGAGCTGGTCAGCCGATGCAGGGCCGATCGCAGCCAGCCGGTGCGCGCCCCGTCGCCTTTGCCACCACCGGCGGGTGCAGTTCCGGCGGGGACCGGCGCCCTGTTCGTGACCTCGCTCATACCCCTCAGCCTACGGGGAGCGAGGCGACCAGCGCGCCGTCCACACGGCCGGTCGCCGACGCGGGTCAGCGCCGCTCGGTGATCTCCGGTCCGCGCTCGAACGGCGACAGGTCGGCCATCCGGGTCGGCGCCTCCTCGGTGCCCAGCACGGCCCCCTCGGCGTCGACGGCGGCGGCCGGCAGGTGCAGGGGCAGCAGCTCGCGGGGGCCCATCGGCTCACTGCCGCGCACCACGACGACGTCCGCGACCAGGGCCTCCAATGCCTGCGCGGCATCCGGGTCGATGGCGGCACGGCCATGGAACACCGCACGCAGCAGCCAGCGCGGCCCGTCAATCCCGGTGAACCGCAACGGCTGGAAGCCCACCTTGCCATCGGGCTGGGTGCCGGGCACCCGAGCCATCAGCTCGTCCCCGAAGGGACCGGGCACCACGTCCGCCGTACCCCCCTGCTCGGTGATGCCCGCCGCGATCTCCTCGCGGATCTCGCGCCAGATCCCTTCCCGACGTGGGGCCGCGAACGCCTGCAGCTGCACCGCCGACTGTTCGAGCACGACGAAGACCCCAGTCACCTGACCGGTGGCCTCGTCCAGCTGCAGCTGCAGCTCGACGCCGTCAACCAGGGGCAGCCACAAGGATCCGACGTCCAACCGGTCGCCGGGACCGTCGACCTCGGTGGCATCCCAAGGGCCGCGCCCGGGTGAGCGCCCACCAGTGTTGTCCGGCTCTGAACCGTCCGGCCCTGAACCGTCCGGCTCTGAACCGCTCACGTCGGGGGTCAGCTCATCCGGATCGCCGGACTGCGGCGACCCGTCGTCCGGCGAACGTGCAGGTTTGCGCTTGAACAGGCTCATAGCCCTTCTCCCTTCGACCCAAACCCAGTCGACCCAAACCCCGTCAACCCAGACCCAGTCGACCCAGACCCAGTCGACCCGAACCCACCGGTCGAGCCGTGGCCTGCGTCGCCGCGCGTCGAGGCCGGCAGCCTGGCTGTGACGACGTATCGCGCCCGCTCGACCCGCTGGACCACCAGCTGGGCCACCCGGTCACCACGGTGCAACGTCACCGTCTCGACCGCATCGGTGTTCAGCAAGGTGACCGAGATCTCGCCACGGTAGCCCGAATCGACGGTCCCCGGGGCGTTCACCACCGTCAGGCCGTGCCGCGCGGCCAGCCCAGAGCGCGGGTGCACGAACGCTGCATAACCGTCCGGCAGCGCAATGGCCACACCAGTGGGGACGGTTGCCCGAGCACCGGGCGCCAAGGTCACCTCGACGCGCGTGACCAGGTCAGCGCCCGCATCGCCCGGATGGGCGTACGCCGGCGGACCGACCGCGTCGTCCAGCAGGACGAGCTGCACGTCGACGGCGTCCGGCGGGACGCTGGCACTGGTCATCAGGCTGACCCTAGCTGCCGGAGCCGGGCCGCTCGCGTGCCACCCTGGGCGGGTGGACCACGCACGCCGCGAGGCGGTACCGCCCGACGGCCAGCAGGGCGGGCCGGGACAGCCAGAGCGCGAGTACGTCTAGCGGCTGACTCCCGCACCGTGGATCTGGCTGAGCGCCCTCACCGTGGCGGCGAGCAGCGGCCTGGTGGTGCTGACGGCGTTCGGTGGGCGGGTGGCCGTGCTCGTCGCGCTCGCGACCATGGGGCTGGTCGGGTGGGCGCTGTTGGCGTCCAGCGCCCAGATCAAGGTCAGCCACGGCGAGCTCGTGGCCGGCCGCGCGCGCATCCCCGTCCGGTTCGTCGGGACGGTGCGCGAGCTGGACCGGGGCGCCATGAGCGCGCTTCGCGGCCCGCGAGCCGACGCGCGCGCCTACCTGTGCCAGCGGGGCTGGATCAGTGGCGGAGTCGCGGTCGAGATCAGCGACGCCCAAGACCCGGTGCCCTACTGGCTGTTGTCCTCACGTCGCCCGGCCCAGCTGGCGCAGGCGATCCGGGAGGCCGCTCCTGGTCAGGCGCACTCGCGGCAGACAAGCTGAGCGCTGTCCTCGAGCGCAAGCTGGCTGCGGTGCTTGACCAGGAAGCACACCGAGCAGGTGAACTCGTCCGCCTGGCGCGGCAGCACGCGCACCGACAGCTCCTCGTTCGACAGGTCAGCACCCGGCAGCTCGAACCCCTCGGCCTGCTCGGTCTCGTCGATGTCGACCGCCGAGGCGCCCTTGTCGACCCGGCGACCCTTGAGCTCCTCGATGCTGTCTTCACCGAGGTCGTCATCGGTCTTGCGCGGCGCGTCGTAGTCAGTCGCCATGTTCGGTTGGTCCCTCCGAGGGGTGCTGTAGGCCGGTTGCCGCGGGGTAACGTCGGAGCACCGAAGATTGTGCCCGCGAGAGGCGGATTGTGCCCCATCGGCCACCCGGTGAAAACAGCCACCCCCCGGTGCCCCCTCGAGTTCACCGCGCGTTCACGTCAGTTTCACGCCCAGGCGAGGGCCCAGCTGAGTGCTCAGTCCCCGTCCGTGTCGGCACCCAGGCCGGCGAGCGCCCGTTGCAGGACGGCGTGCAGGTTCGCTCCGGCCGCCACCACGAGGGCGCTCCCGGCGGCGGCCTGCCCCAGCCCGGTGACCCGCGCGCCGGCCTCGGTGGCCACCAGTCCGCCCGCGGCCAGGTCCCATGGCGCGAGGCCGCGCTCGAGGTAGGCATCGACCCGACCGCACGCCACCTGGCACAGGTCCAGCGCGCCGCTGCCCATCCGGCGGATGTCACGGACCTGCGGCAGCAAGGCGGCGATGACCGTGGCCTGGTGGCGCCGACGAGCGGCCTGGTAGCCGAAACCCGTGGCCAGCAGCGCCTGCCCGAGGTCGCCCTGCTGGGTGCACTCGATCAGGCGCCCGTTCAAGCGCGCGCCACCACCCCATGTCGCGGTCCACGTCTCACCACTGACCGGGTTGTGCACGCACCCGGCCAGCACCTGGTGCCCGGCATCGTCGTTCGGGTCACCGGTGACGACCGCCACGCTGACGGCGTACTGCGGGATGTCGTACAGGTAGTTCACGGTGCCGTCGATCGGGTCGACCACCCACGTCAGGCCGCTGGTGCCGGTGCTGCCCGCGCCTTCCTCACCCAAGAACCCGTCCTGCGGGCGCTCGCCCAGCAAGATCTCGTGCAGCAGCCGCTCGCTGGCCTGGTCCATCACCGTCACGACGTCGGTGGGGCTGGACTTGGTCACCGCCACGCCCAGGGCCTGCGGACGCTGGTCGCGGATTAGGTCGCCGACGGCGCGGGCAGCGCGCTGCGCCAGAGCCAACAACTCGTCGTACGACGGCAGCGCACCAGCGTTCCCGACTGCACCGGCGTTCACGAGGTCGACGCCGTGGCCGGCTGGCCCAGCACGGGAGGCGTCCAGTCGGTGCCGCATGCGGCCGGCCGCTCCTCGCGGTGGTTACGGCAGCAGCCCGCCGGGCACACCGAGTGCGAGGCACCGCGAGCACCGACGCTTGGCGCAGGCGGCTGCTCGCCGCGCGCGATCGCGGCTTGCTCCTGCAGCAGGTCGACCAGCCCGCCGACGAAGCGCGGGTGGGTGCCGGCCGTCGCGGCGCGAGCGAACGGCAGACCGAGCTCGTCGGCCACCGCCTTGGCCTCGGTGTCCAGGTCGTACACGACCTCCATGTGGTCGCTCACGAAGCCGATCGGGACCACGGCGGCCCCCGGCGCTCCCACGGCGTGCAGCCCCCGCAGGTGGTCACCGACGTCCGGCTCCAGCCATGACTGGCCCGCCGGCCCCGACCGCGAGCAGTAGGCCAGCTGCCAGGGGACGACCCGCCCCAGCCGCGCCCCGGCGTCGGCGGCCACCACGGCTGCGAGATCCCGGTGCTGCTCGGTATAGGCGTGCCCCGCGGGACCGGCGGCCTCGTCCATGGCATCGGGCACCGAGTGGGTGACGAAGACGACGTGCGCGCCGTCCGGGAGCGCCTGCAGTGCCGCCACCGTGGCATCGACGTTCGCCTGCGCGAACCCCGGATGGTTGTAGTAGTGGCGGATCTTGTCGACCGACAAGCTGATCCCCTCGCCGGCCAACGTGATCAGCGCCTGGGCCAGGTCCTCGCGGTACTGCCGGCAGCTGGAGTACGACGAGTACGCGCTGGTGAGGATGGTCAGCACCCGCCGCGCGCCGTCGGCATAGCCCTGGCGCAGCACGTCCACAACGTAGGGGTGCCAGTTGCGGTTGCCCCAGAGCACGGGCAGGGGGCACCCACGGCGGTTCAGCTCGCCCTGCAAGGCGCCCTGCAGGGCTCGGTTGTGCTCGTTGATCGGGCTGCGGCCACCGAAATAGTGGTAGTGCTCGGCGACCCGCGCCAACCGGTCCTCCGAGATGCCCCTGCCTCGCGTAACCTCACGCAGGAACGGCAGGACGTCCGCCGGCTGCTCCGGGCCGCCGAACGAGAGCAGAAGCACGGTGTCGTATGGCGCCAGTGAGGTCACGCGCTGATTCTTGTCGTCGCGGGGGCGCAGAGCCAACTGGCCAGCGCGCCTGCGCTCGGATCGGCTCGGCAGGTGGCAGAGTCGGTGCGGTCAACCTGTGAGGGAGCTCTCATGCACGACCTGAGGCTGGTCGGCGTCCACGAAGACGGCGAGCACCTGATCCTGACCGACACGCAGGGCGGGCGTTTCCTGTTGCCGGTGGACGAGCCGCTGCGCGCGGCGGTGCGCCGCGACCGGGCACATCTTGGTCAGTTGCAGATCGAGATGGACGCCGGGCTTCGCCCCCGCGACGTGCAGGCACGGATCCGGGCGGGGCGCAGCGCCGAGGAGGTCGCGGCCATGGCCGGCTGGTCGGTCGAGAAGGTGCGCCGGTACGAGGGCCCCGTCCTGGCCGAGCGCGAGCACGTCGCGCAGCTCGCGCGGGCCGTCCCGGTGCGCCGGCGCGGAGCGGAGTCGGCCACGCTGGGCGCACTGGTGCAGCGCCGGCTGTCGGCCCGCGGGGTCGACACGGACCGCGTGCTGTGGGACGCCTGGCGGCCCGAGGACGGCTCGTGGGTGGTGGCCCTGACCTTCGCGGCAGGCGGACGCGAACGCCAGGCATGCTGGCACGTGGACGTGCTCGCTCGCACCGTCAACCCCGCCGACGACGAGGCGCGCTGGCTCAGCGAGGACGAACCGGATCCGAGCGCCGGGCCCATCGTGGGCTCCAGCGTCGCGCCGATGCGCGCCGGTCGGTCAGCCGGGGCCCAGCCGGCGCAGCCCGGGCCAGCGCGGGGTGGCACCGTCTACGACATCGAGGCGGACGGTGGGGTGCATGCCGAACCGCGACGAGATGGCGAGGGCGGCCCACTGGACCTCGTGGGGGCGATGCGTTCGCGACGCCGCGAACGCGAGGGCGCGAACCGACTGGCGAACGCCGCCCGACGTCGGGCACCGCACTCGGTCACCAGCGCCCGAGTCGGGTCGACCGGTGACCAGGCGGACGACGTCCCAGGCTCGACGCACCCGGCCGGGCGCCGCCGCTCGCGTCCAGAACCCCTCGAGCTCGACCCGACCCTCATGGACAACCCTCCCGCAGCCCATCCCCCCGCCTCGCAGGTGCCGGTCTCGCCGCTGGTGCCTTCGCCGCTGGTGCCGACCTCGCAGACGCCCTCGGGGCGCACCGGATCTTCCACGGCGCGGCGTTGGCCGTTGGCGGACTCGATGCGGCAAGGCCCAGCCTCCACCACGGACACCATGCCAACCCCGGCTGCTGCACCACCGGCCGCTGCGGGCTGCACCGACGCCGACGCCGACGAGCCTCAGCCGATGGTGCCCGAGGCGACCACGGCCGACACGAAGACACCGGCGCACCCTGACCAAGCGCAGGCCCAGATCGAACCGGGGCAGATCGAACCGGGGCAGAGCGAACCGGGCGGCAACGAGGTCAGCCCGAGCGAGCAGGGGCAGTCGCGGGACCTGTCCGGACGCCATCGCGGCGCCCGGCAGCAGGCTGCCCGCCGTGGCCGACGCCCGGGCGTGCCGAGCTGGGACGACATCATGTTCGGCACCAAGCGGGACTGACCCCCCTCGGCGGATCCCGTCCGCGTTGGCGGCCCCGACGTTGGCTAGCTCGAGCTGCTTGGTGGCCCTTAGCCGCGACAGGCCGAACAGGTGCCTGAGAGTGCGACATGGGCGGGGTCGAGCACGAAACCCGCCTCGGACTCCAGTCGCGCTGCGACCTGGTCGAGCAGGTCACCGGGTAGGTCGACGACCGCCCCACATCGCCCACAGGCGGCGTGCAGGTGGCGGTGCTCGGCAGCAAGGTGATACGCGGTGGTGCCGTGCCCGAGGTGGACATGTTGCACCACACCCAGGTCGTTCAGGGTCTCCAGCGCCCGGTAGACCGAAGCCCGGTGGATCCCGGTGTCCAGGCCCGCGACCGCTGCAACCACCTGTTCGGGGGCGAGGTGGGACTGGCGTCGAGCGAGCACGGTCAGGACCGCACGTCGGGGGGCCGTCATCCGGTCACCGCGCGCGCGCAGCAGCTCCGCGGCGCCCATGACGACCTCCTCGAGGGGGTCGACCGGTAACTCAGCCATGTCGGTCGGCGTACGGTCGGCGCGGCGGGCTAGCCGAGTCCTGTGGCCGACCCACCTGCGACCGGCCCACCTGCGACCGGACGTCGATCGGCATGACGTCGATGGGCAGGACGTCACTGGGCAGGACGTCGGGCGGCCCGGTGACCGCGTGCGCGCCGGCCCGGGTCATCCGGCGCATGTGGTGTCTGCGGCACAGCACCTCGTACTCGATGCGCCCCACCTGGCGCTCGCCATCCGCAGGCGTGGGGCCGCTGGCACCGCGGGTGTCGCCCACGATGACCTGCGCGCCCTCCACAACCATCACCCCGTCATGAGTGCGAGCGTTGTGGGTGGCCCGCGCGCCGCACCAGCACAGGGCCTCGACCTGCAGCACCTGCACCCGGTCGGCCAGCTCCAGCAGCCGCTGGCTGCCGGGGAACAGCCGGGTGCGAAAGTCGGCCGTGATGCCGAAGGCAAAGACGTCCAAGCCCATCTCGTCGACCAGCCGGGCCAGCTGGTCGACCTGCTGGGCGGAGTAGAACTGCGCCTCGTCGCAGATCAGGTAGTCGACCCGTTGACGACCGACCCGCTGCGCGACGACCACCTGCCAGAAGTCCAGGTCGGCCGTGACCTCGATGGCGCTGCGCACGAGTCCGAGCCGACTGGACACGACCGCCGCGCCAGCCCGGTCGTGGCAGGTGAAGGTGAGTCCCTCGCGGCCCGCAGCCCGGTGGTTGTGCTCGGTCTGCAGAGCCAGCGTGGACTTGCCACAGTCCATCGTTCCGCAGAAGAACGCCAGCTCAGCCACGCTCAGATCCTGCCACGCTCAACAGCGGGACCAGGGACTCCTGCGGGGTCAGCGACCCGTGCAGGCCGAGCAGACGCAGGACCTGCGGACGCTGTCGACGCGAGTCCATGACGGCCATCCCGGTGTCGCACGCCACGATGACCTCGCCGATCCGCTCGACCACGTGCGGCTGCACCGGCCCGAACCACCCCGCCGCGATGGCATCCGCCCGCGAGAGGACCTGAGCCTGTCCGGCCAGCCGGTCGGCCCACGTCCGCAGCACCGTCGGAGCCTGCCCCGGCTCGCAGTACAGCTGCGGGCTGCGCGGCTCACCACCGGCGTGTCGCACACCGGTGGCCAGGTCCGGCTCGTGCGCGAGGTCCAGGCGCTGATGCAGGGGGACGTCGACCATGCCGTGGTCGGCGCAGACGTGCAACGTGGCGTCGTTCGGCAGGCCGGCGACCAGGCGGGCCACGGCGAGGTCCACCTTGGCCAGCTCTTCACCCCACTGCCACGAGCCGCATCCCTGCTCGTGGCCCACCTTGTCGACCTCGCCCCAGTAGACGTAGACCAGCGCCCGCGGCGCAGAGCGCAGGGCCGCCAACGCGGCGTCCACCCGCTGGTCCAGGGTGCTCGCCGCCACGAACCGACCGCCGCGCAGGGCGGCCTCGGTCAGGCCCGAACAGTCGAAGAACGCCGGGCCGATCCGCACCACCTCCACGCCGGCAGCGGCAACCTGCTGCCAGACGGTCGTCTCGCGCTGCCACTGCCGGGGATCGACGGCCGGCTCCCACGACAGCTCGTTCAGCAGCTCGTCCCGCTCGGGCACCGGCACCTCGTAGCCCACCAGGCCGTGAGCGCCGGGAGGCAGGCCCGTGCCGAGGCTGCCCATGCTGGTGGCCGTGGTGGTCGGGAAGCCCGCGGTGATGGTGGCCGTGCGGTCCAGCAGCCCGCGAAGGTACGGCGCGTGGCCGGCTCGCTCGCGCAACAGCAGGTCACCGAGCCCGTCGACGAGCAGGACACAGGCCCGGTTCGTGGGCGCAAGTCGCAGCGCCTGCGCCAGCTGTCCGCTGGGAGGCGCCGTCTCGACGTCCAGGCTGCGCGCCACGGCCGGCATCAGCTCGCTGAGCGTGCCCACCCCGTACGGCGGGGCCGGCGAGCGCGAAGCCGGCACTACCGCGCTGCTCCCCCAGCGCTCAGTGCGGACAGCGCCCGGGCGAAGGCCAGTGCCTCGCGTACGGCGTCCTCGCCGTCCGCGTCCGAGGCGACCCGCAGGGCAATGTCGTCGGCACTGGCCGTGCCCGTGTAGCCGTGGTCGGCCTCGCAGTCCGGGTCGCCGCAGGTCGCCGGTTCGAGGTCGAGCCGGCTGACCGCTCCCCAGCCGATCGTCAGGGTCAGGTCGCGTGAGCCGGCGCCGCGCACGTACTCCTGTGGCTGGGGCACGACATGGTTCACCACCACCGAGCGCACCGCTCGCAGCGGCACGGCCTCGGTCGCCGCGGTCGCGTAGGGCTGCGGCGGCCCATCCGGGTCGTCGGGCGCGTGGTCGTCCGCATGGGCCACGACCAGCCGGGTCGAGGTCAAGACCAGCGCCGTGATGTGCCGGCGTACGGCGTCGCTGTCGAAGGTCGTCTCGGCGTGCACCAGGTGGGCCACGACCGGTTCGCCGGCGATGGCGACATCGAGGACGTCGGTGACCAGCTCGGGAAAGTACCCCGCGCGCTCCAGGTCGGAGCGCAAGGCTGCGGGCAGCTCGTGGCTGGTCTTGGGGTGGGTCCTGGCGTCGGGCATGGCGACCATCCTGTCACCCCCGCGCCGCGGCAGGGTGAGTCGTCCACCGCCCGGTTCACCCGGGCATCCGGCGCAGGTCGTTGTCAGCCCGCCCAGGGGGCTGCGCGAGCCTGATCCGGGCCCCGAGGACCGCCAGGTGGCGCGCACCGACGACGACGGGGCTCAGCTCGAGGTGGGCCACCTGCGCCAGGTCGTCCGCGAGCAGCGACGACCGGGCGATCAGGTCCTCCAGCGCCTCGATGTCGACCGGGTCGGCGCCGTGATGGCCAAAAAGCAGCGGGGCCGCCCGCAGCGAGCGGACCATCTCGGCCACGTCTGCCAGGTGCAGCGGGGGAAATCCGCGGGACACGTCACCGAGCAGCTCGGTCGGTGGCCCGGCGATCCCGAACTCCACGACCGGCCCGAACAGCGGGTCCTCGCTGGTGCGCACGACGCAGGCCAGCCCCGGGCCCGCTCCCAGCGACTCCTCGACGGTTGGTGCCTGGACGGGTGGGCGCAGGGCAATTCCGTAGGCGCCCAGCAGGGCGGTGCAGTCCTCCTGCCCCAACCACACCCCCTCGGGGCCAGCTGGCGTGCGCCGCAGCACCAGGTCGCGGGCGGCGGTCCGGGCAAGAGCGCTTCGCGCAACCGCGGGGCCGCGCGGAGTCCGGCGCCACTGGGCGTACTTGGTGGCCGAGGCCAGGGCCCGCACCGAGTCCTCTGGTGTCGGGTAAGCCGGGACGGTGCGCTCACCGAAGGACAGCGCCTCGGTCAGCCCACGCATGCCGAGGAAGGTCGCGACGCAGGTCTTGGCGGCCGCTCCGGCCACGTCGGCGAGCGCCCGGGCGACATCGGCGTCCGAGGTCTTCAGGGGCGGGATGAAGCCGACGACCACCGAGTCGACGCCGTCGTCGTCGAAGGCGGCTTGCAAGGCGGCGCGGAACTCCTCGGTGCGAGCGTCCGCGAGCAGGGCCACCGGGCCATGGGCCACGGTCAGCCCCCAGCTGACACACGCGTCGGCCGCCAGCGCCCCCAGGGCGTGCGAGTTCGTGACGATGCCGACCGCGCTGCCCGCCGGCAGCGGCTGGTGCACGACCAGCTGAGCCACGTCGAAGAGCTGGTGCACGTTCTCGGCCCGGATCACCCCCGACTGGCGCAGCATCTGGTCGAGTGCCTCCCGCGGCAGCAGGGAGGTGCGCACCGTGTGCCCGGGCGGCACCCCGAACGAAGACAGCCCGGACTTCACGACGATCACCGGCTTGCTGGAGGCAAGGCGCCTCGCGATCCGGGAGAACTTGCGCGGGTTGCCCATGCTCTCCAGGTACAGCCCGACCGCGTCGGTCGACGCGTCGTCCAACCAGTACTGCATGACGTCGTTGCCCGACACGTCGGCCCGGTTGCCCGCCGAGACGAAGCTCGAGACGCCCAGCGAGCGCCGGGCGGCTGAGTCGAGCACGGCCACGCCAAGCGCCCCGGACTGGCTGAACAGGCCGAACCTTCCAGGCGGGGGCAGCGTGGTGGCCACCGAGGCGTTCAGCCGCACGTCGGGTGCGTTGTTGAAGATGCCGAAGGAGTTCGGCCCCACGACCCGCATGCCCACCGAACGGGCCGCGCGAACGAGCGCTGCCTGGCGCGCCTGACCATCTGGCCCCACCTCGGCGAACCCTGCACTGAGGACGACGACAGCGCGTACGCCGAGCGCGGCGCAGTCCCGGATCACCTGTTCGGCCGCTTCCGCGGGGACGTCCACCACCGCCAGGTCGACGGGTGCGCTGATCTGGCCGAGGTCGGTGTGCGCGTGGCTGCACAGCTCGCGGGGCAGCGGGTCGACAGCGTGCACGACTCCCCGCAACCGCGCCGCGACGAGGTTCTGCAGTACGCGAGCGCCCAAGGAGGCCGGGTCGGCGCTGCCAAGCACCACCACCGAGGCCGGGTGCAGCAGCGCGTGCATGCTGCGCGCCTCCGCCCGGTGCTCGCGCGACTCCCGCACCTGCGCCGAGTGCTCGGACGGT
>DAIETC010000218.1 GCA_027345905.1 Kineosporiaceae bacterium
CCGCGTCGAACGAGGTCGAACGGCTGCTCGTCGGATCGCTGCAACATGTGGGGGGAGCCTCGTGAGCCCGCGACCAGGCGGCCAGCACCGGCGTCCACGACAGGGGCCCGCCGCGCGTCCGGAATCCCAGCCCAGCGGTAACGGACAGGTGATCGCCATCGGCTCCGCACGCCGGGCGCGGGTTGCGGAACCGCCGCCAACGCCCGAACCCTCGGCCGCGCCCGAACCTTCGGCCGCGCCCGAACCGCCTACGAGCAGCCGCGCTCCGGTCCTCGTGCAGTACGCCGTCGAGGCGCTCGTCGAGGCGTTGGTGGCCGAGGCCCAGCGCGCCGGCGTGCAGGACGTCGACGCTCGGGTTGCTCAGGCACTGGCCTGGGTGCGGCGACGGCTCAGCGGGGACTACGTCGTCGACGAGTTCGGCTTCGACGCCGAGCTCACCGACGCCGTACTACCGCTCCTGCGCCCCTTGTACCGCTCCTGGTTTCGCGTCGAGGTGCGCGGTGTGGAGAACATCCCGGCCACCGGCGGCGGACTTGTGGTCGCCAACCACTCGGGCACGATCGCCTTGGACTCGGTCATGACCCAGCTGGCGATCCACGACGAGCACCCCGCTCACCGCCACTTGCGGATGTTGGGCGCCGATCTGCTCTTCTCCTTGCCGGTCGTTGGCGAGCTGGCTCGAAAGACCGGCTCCACGCTTGCCGTGAGCACCGACGCCGAGGACCTGTTGAGCCGTGGCGAGCTGGTCGGCGTGTGGCCGGAGGGGTTCAAGGGCAGCGGGAAGGCGTTCAGCGAGCGGTACAAGCTGCAGAGGTTCGGCCGGGGTGGGTTCGTGTCTGCGGCGCTGCGCACCGCAGCGCCGATCATCCCCTGCTCGATCGTCGGCGCCGAAGAGATCTACCCGATCCTGGGCGACTTCACGACCCTCGCACGGCTGCTCGGGCTGCCCTACCTGCCCATGACCCCGACGTTCCCGTGGCTGGGCCTGCTAGGCCTGATTCCCTTGCCCAGCAAGTGGATCATCGAGTTCGGGACGCCGATCGAGACCGCCGCGCTCGCCAGTGAGCACGGTGAGGCAGTCGCCGACGACCCCATGCTGGTCTTCGACCTGACCGACCAGGTGCGCGAGACGATTCAGCAGACGCTCTATGCCCTGCTGCTCCAGCGGCGTTCGGTCTTCTTCTAGCGCCCTGCGCTGCCTCAGTTCTAGCGCCCTGCGCTGCGTCAGTTCTAGCGCCCTGCGCGGCGTCAGTGCCAGCGCCATGGGCTACGTCAGGCAAGGTGCGGTATCAGGGCCTGTGCGGTCAGTAGGACGATCACCGACTGGACCGCCCATGTGATGAACGCCAAGAACATCGAGCGGGGCCCGGCCTTGGCGACGACGCTTCGGGTGACCCGGGCCCCGATGCCGACGATGGCGAAGGTCAAGAAGACGCCGGCAACCGTGATCGGGCTCGTCGTGGCCGGGTAGGTGGCCAGCGGCCCGGCGATGGTCGCCGGAACCTTCACGAACGTGTTGAACAGCACCACGAGGAAGAAACCGGCGACGAACAGCGGGAACTGGCGCAAGGCCGCGCCGACGGAGCTGCCCTGCGTGGCAGTGTCGTCGCCTTCACGGCGCCGGCGTGCCGAGAAGTACAGGCTCATGAAGAACACGATGACCACGATGAAGGCGACCCGTACGAGCTTGACCAGGAGGGCGAACTTGAGCCCGGTGGCCCCTCCGCCCTGTTTGGCGGCCGCCACGATCTGCGGCAGGTCGTGGATCGAGGCGCCGGCCCAGGCGCCGTAGACCGAGTGGCTCAGACCCAAGGCATGCCCGAGGTAGGGGTAGAAGAACATGCCGAGCGTTCCCCAGAACAGGATCCCCGCCAGAGCGACACCGACCTCCTCCGCCTTGGCGCGCACTGAGGGGGCCGTAGCCATCGTGGCTGCCACTCCGCAGATCGCGGTTCCGGTTCCGATCAGGGCCGCCGTCGGGGCGCTGACGCGCAGGACGCGGCCGAGGATCAGCGCGACGGCGATCGCGGGGATCACCGCCACCAGCACGACCGCCAGGTAGTCGATGCCCCGACCCTCAAGGCTGGCGTAGGAGAACTTCAGACCGTAGATGATGATTCCGGCGCGCAGGAACCACTTGGTCGAGAACACCAGCCCGGGCTGCAAGTGGTCCGGGATTCGCGCGACATTGCCCACGATGACGGCTAGCACCGCGCCCATGAAGATGTCGACGAAGAAGGTTTGTTTGGCGTAGATCTCGAACGTCCACAGTGCCTCGGCGACTACGGTGATGGGAAGCACCACGAACAGGAAGCCGGGCAGCGCCTCCTTGATCTCGCTGCCGCTGGGGTACCAGTGTGCACTCTTCCAGTCCGGTTCCTGCTCCGCCTCGGTGTCGAGGGCATGCGCTGGGACAGGTGCTTGGCTCATGGTGCATCTCCATCCTGCGGCCGCGTCGTTGCGGCACTAACCGTGGCGCGAGTATTGCCGTGGCGGGTGCTGGGTTAAAAGGGGTCGTTGAGAAACTCGCCAGAATTTTTGCCGTTGCTTTGGTCGAGCGTGGCCCTAGGCTCTTCGGTGTGCCGGTGCCTGCGCGAATCACCTTCATCACCCGCTCGGGATGCCACCTGTGCGAGCCGGCTCGCGAGGTGGTCCGCCGGGTCGCCGACCAGACGGGGCAGGGCTGGGTGGAGGTCAACGTGGACGACGATCCCGAACTACTCGCCCAATGGTCCGATCTGGTCCCGGTGACCCTGGTCGACGGCGAGCACCACGCTCACTGGCGGGTGGAGGAGGCAGCGCTGCGCGCCGCCTTGGCACGCTGATCCGCACGCACGACTTTGTGCGTTCGTTCACAAGTGCCTACCCTGGAGCCGTCGCGCGGACGGATCCCACCCCGGGGCCGCCGTGTCGACGCCCGTCTGCTAGGGCCGGCGCCGCACGCGCTGGCTGAGGCGGGGTCTGCGAACAGGAGCCGGACCACCAGTGAGCGACGAGCAGGAAACCCGCCGGGGCATCCCCGACGCCACGGTGGCGCGGCTTCCGGTCTACCTGCGCACGCTCAGCGTGCTCGCCGACGCCGGGGTGGCAACGGTCTCGTCCGAGGAGCTCGCCTGCGCTGCCGGCGTCAACTCGGCCAAGCTGCGCAAGGACCTGTCGCACCTGGGCTCCTACGGGGTGCGCGGTGTGGGGTACGACGTCGAGTACCTCATCTACCAGGTCGGCCGCGAGCTCGGGCTCACCCAGGACTGGCCCGTGGCCATCGTGGGCATCGGCAACCTGGGGCATGCGCTCGCGGGCTACGCCGGTTTCGCCACGCGAGGCTTTCGCGTGGTGGCGTTGTTCGATGTCGACCCGAGCGTCGTGGGTCGGGTGGTCGGTGGTCTGCTGGTGCGCCCACTGGGCGAGCTCGAGCAGGTGGTGCGCAGCGAGCCGATCGCGATCGGTGTGGTCGCCACTCCCGCCGGCCCGGCGCAGGGGGTGTGCGACCGCCTGGTGGCCTGCGGGGTTCGCAGTGTCCTGAACTTCGCCCCTTGCGTGCTGACGGTCCCCGACGGTGTGGACGTGCGCAAGGTGGATCTGTCCACCGAGCTGCAGATCCTGGCCTACCACGAGCAGCGCAAGGCGCTGCGGCGGATCGTCCAGCAAGGCGATGACGCCCCGCGGGCGCGGGTCGGGGGGGTGGCGCAGTGAGCCTGCTGGTCATCGGGGTCTCGCACCGATCGGCTCCGCTGGCCGTCCTCGAGCGCGTCGCGCTGGACGCCGAGGGTGTGCGAGCGTTGTCCGCGGCCGTTCTGGGTGGCGAGCATGCGGGTGAGGCCGTCGTCCTCGCCACCTGCAACCGGGTGGAGGTCTACGCCGACGTCGCCACCTTCCACGGCGGGCTGGCCCACGTCAGTGACGCGCTGGCCGCCATCACCGGCGTGCCGCTGGGCGAGCTGAAGGACCACCTGTACGTGCACTACGCCGACCGCGCGGTGGCGCACCTGTTCGCGGTCGCCTGCGGTCTGGACTCGATGGCCGTGGGCGAGAGCCAGGTTCTCGGCCAGCTGCGCTCGGCGTTGCGTTCGGCACAGGACTTCGGGCAGGCCGGCCGCGTCCTGGACCACCTCGTCCAGCAGGCGCTGCGGGTAGGCAAGCGGGCCCATGCCGAGACCGGCATCGACCGGGCCGGCGCCTCCCTGATCGACGCCGCACTGCGCCGCGCCGAGCGCGAGCTCGGCCCGGTCGGATCGCTGCGTGTGCTCGTCGTCGGCGCCGGGTCGATGAGCGCGCTCGCCGCCACCGCCATCCACCGGGCCGGCGTCGCCTCGTTGACGGTCGCCAACCGCACGAGCGAGCACGCCGAACGGCTCGCGGGCGCCGTCGGGGGCACCGCCGTCGCGCTGAGCGAGCTGCCCGAGGCGCTCGGGCGGGCGGACCTGGTCATCTCGTGCACCGGAGCCGTCGGCTACGTCATCGACGCCGAAACGGTGGCCGCGGCGTCCAGGCCAGCGCGCCAGCTGTACGTCGACCTGGCCTTGCCGCGTGACCTGGACCCTGCCGCCGCCCAGCTGCCAGGGGTGCTGCTCGCAGACCTGGAGGCGCTGGGCGCCGACCTGGCCGGCGAACAGTTCGGCGAGGACCTCGACCAGGTGCGTGCGCTCGTCGACCAGGAGGTGAGCGACTACCTGGTGGGCCGGCGGGTTCAGGCGCTCGCGCCGACCGTGGCGGCGCTGCGGGCCCGCGCCGAGGAGGTCGTCAGCACCGAGCTGGGCCGGCTGAGCCAACGACTGCCCGACGTCGACGAAGCGGTGCGCACCGAGGTGCAGCGCACGGTGCACCGGGTGGTCGAGAAGCTGCTGTACGCGCCAACGGTGCGAGTCAAAGAGCTCGTCGGTCGCGCCGACGGCGGGTCCTACGAGGTCGCGCTGCGCGAGCTGTTCGACCTGGACCCCCAGGGTGTCGCGGCCGTGTCCGACGTGTCAGCGACCAGCGCCACGGCGTCCGGCGAGCTTGGCCAGGAGTCCCGATGAACCGCCTGCGGCAGGGCCGGCCTCTTCGCCTGGGCACCCGACGCAGCGTGCTCGCGCGCACCCAGGCGCAGGGGGTGGCGGACGCGCTGACCGCGGCCACCGGGCGCCCGGTCGAGCTCGTCGAGGTCACGACCCACGGTGACACCTCCGCTGCCGCCCTGACGCAGATCGGGGGCACAGGGGTCTTTGTCGCCGCCCTGCGCGCGCGCCTGCTCGACGGGGACATCGACCTGGCCGTGCACTCGCTGAAGGACCTGCCCACGGCCGAGCACGACGGACTGTGCGTGGCTGCGGTACCGCGCCGAGAGGACCCGCGCGACGTGCTCGTCGCGCGCGAGCAGCTGACCTTGACCCAGCTTGCGTCCGGCTCGCGGATCGGGACCGGGGCGCCGCGCCGCGCCGCCCAGCTGCTCGCTCTGGGCCTGGGTCACGTCATCGAGGCGGTCCGGGGCAACGTCGACACCCGCCTGGCCCTGGTCGCGCAGGGGCGGGTTGATGCGGTGCTGCTGGCCCGAGCCGGCTTGGCCCGGCTGGGGCGCCTGGAGGCGGCGAGCGAGGTGCTCGACCCGATGGTGATGCTGCCGGCCCCCGGTCAGGGCGCCCTGGCGGTGGAGTGCCGCGAGGGCGACCACGAGCTGCGCGCGCTGCTCGCGGTGCTCGACCACGCCGACTCCCGGGCCGCGGTCAGCGCCGAACGGGCCCTGCTCGCGGCCCTCGAGGCGGGCTGCACGGCCCCGGTTGGCGCCTTGGCCGAGGTGGTCGAGGCCGTCGGAGGCGAGCTCGAGATCTCGCTGCGGGCGCTTGTGGCCGCCCCCGACGGCGCCATCGTGCTGCGGCACTCGCTCGTGGGTCCCGCCCACGATCCGCAGGCGCTGGGTCGGCGCCTGGCTGCCCGGCTGCTCCAGGAGGGCGCCGCCGAGCTGACGCAGCGGCCCACCGGCCAGCCGCAGATCGCTCTCGCCCCGCCGTCCGCCTCACCCGGTCCCTTCCCGTCCACCGATCCTCACCTCCCGGAGCGTGCCTCGTGACCACCGCGCACACTGCCTGCCAGTCGACCCGATCCGATGAGCCCGGCGCGCGGACGGCGGGCGGACGGCCCGCATCCCGGGCTGACGCAAGCGTCGCCTTCGTCGGCACCGGCCCCGGTGACCCCGGCCTGCTGACCTTGCGCGCCGTCGAGCTGATCGCCGGCGCCGACGTCCTGGTGCTCGACCAGCTGCTCGGCCCCGATGTGCTGTCCCGTTGGGCGCGCCCGGACGTCGAGGTGCTCGACGCCGGCTTCGGCGAGGACGGGCAGCCGCTGACCCACGCCGGACGGGCCAAGCTGGTCACCCGGGCCGCCAAGGCCGGCAAGCGGGTCGTGCGGCTCATGGACGGCGACCCGGGCACCTTCAACGGCCTGGCCGAAGAGGCCCTGGCCTGCCGCAAGGCCGGGGTGCCGTTCGAGGTGGTGCCCGGCGTGTCGTCGGTGAGCGCGGTGCCGGCGTACGCCGGCGTGCCGCTGACCACCGCGCGCTCGCGGGCCGTGCACGTGATCACCCCGCAGGACACCAAGGTCGACTGGGCGCGATCCAGCGCGGACGACGTCACGGTCGTCGTACTGGGCGTGCCCGAGGTGGTCGGTGCGGCACTGAGCCAGCTGGCGCAGGCCGGCCGGGACGGGGCGACGCCCGTCGCGCTCACCGAACGTGGCACCACCACCGAGCAGCGGACGGTGACGACCACCTTGGCCCAGGCTCCCCGGACACTGCGCGAGGAGGGGCTCGCCAGACCCCTGCTGGCCGTGGTCGGCCAGTCCGTCGCCCTGCGCGAGCAGCTGTCCTGGTTCGAGACCAAGCCGCTGTTCGGCTGGCGCGTCCTGGTGCCGCGCACCAAGGACCAGGCGGCGTCGACCACGCAGCGGCTGCACGCGCACGGCGCGGTCAGCGAGGTCGTGCCGACGATCTCGGTCGAGCCCCCGCGCACCCCGCAGCAGATGGAGCGGGCGATCAAGGGCCTGGTGACCGGTCGCTACGAGTGGATCGGCTTCACCAGTGTCAACGCGGTGCGGGCGGTGCGCGAGAAGTTCGAGGAGTTCGGCCTCGACGCGCGTGCGTTCGCCGGCCTGAAGGTCGCCGCGGTCGGCGGGGTGACGGCAACGGCGTTGCGCGAGTGGGGGATCGAGCCCGACCTCACGCCGTGCGCCGAGCAGTCGGCCGGTGGCCTGCTGGAGGTCTGGCCGCCGTTCGACAAGGTCCTGGACCCGATCAACCGCGTGCTCCTGCCGCGGGCCGACATCGCCACGGACACCCTGGCCGCCGGCCTGCAACAGATCGGCTGGGAGGTCGACGACGTCACCGCCTACCGCACCGTGCGGGCGGCGCCACCTGCGGCCGAGGTCCGCGAGGCGATCAAGATCGGCAAGTTCGACGCGGTCGTGTTCACCTCCAGCTCGACGGTGCGCAACCTGGTGGGCATCGCCGGCAAGCCGCACGGCGCCACCATCGTTGCCTGCATCGGACCGGCGACGGCCAAGACCGCCGAGGAGCACGGCCTTCGAGTCGACGTCCTCGCCGGTGAGGCCAGCGCCCGCGCCCTCGTCGACGCGCTCGCCGAGTACGGCACCGGCCTGCGCCTTGCTGCCCTGGAGGCGGGAGAGCCCGTGGTGCGCCCCAGCCAGCGCAAGTCGGCCACCCGACGCAAGGCCAAGTAGGCGTGGGCTTCCCGCAGGAGCGCCCGCGTCGCCTGCGCCAGAGCCCGGCGCTGCGCCGGCTGGTGCGCCAGACCCAGCTCTCGCCGTCCGACCTGGTGCTGCCGCTGTTCGTGCGCGAAGGCGCCGGCGAACCGGTGCCGATCCCCACGATGCCCGGGGTGGTGCAGCACTCGCGCGCCTCACTTCGGGTGGCCGCTCGCGAGGCGGTGGCCGCCGGGGTGGGCGCCCTGATGCTGTTCGGCGTCCCGGCCACGCGGGATGCGACCGGCTCGGGCCTGGACGACCCGGACGGCATCTTGAACGTGGGGCTCGCCGACCTGCGCGAGCAGGTGGGCGACGACGCGGTGATCATGGCCGACCTGTGCCTGGACGAGTTCACCGACCACGGCCACTGCGGCGTGCTGGACGACGTGGGCCGGGTCGACAACGACGCCACCCTCGAGCGCTACGCGGCAGGGGCGCTGGTGCAGGCCACGTCCGGCGCGCACGTGCTCGGGCTGTCCGGGATGATGGACGGGCAGGTGGGTCACGTGCGCCGCGCCCTGGACGGTGCCGGGCGTCAGGACACCCTGATCCTGGCCTACGCGGCCAAGTACGCCTCGGCGTTCTACGGGCCGTTCCGCGACGCGGTCGAGTCGACGCTGGTCGGCGACCGGTCGACGTACCAGCAGGATCCGGGCAATGCCCGTGAGGCGCTGCGCGAGGTGCGTCTGGACCTCGCCGAGGGTGCCGACCTGGTGATGGTCAAGCCCGCCCTGCCCTACCTGGACGTGCTGCGCCAGGTGGCCGACAGCGTGGACGTGCCGGTCGCGGCCTACCAGGTGTCGGGGGAGTACGCCATGATCGAGGCGGCCGCCGCGGCGGGAATGATCGAACGGGAGCGGGCGGTGCTCGAGTCGCTCACCTCGATCCGCCGAGCGGGGGCGCAGGTGGTGCTCACCTACTGGGCCCTGGAGGCCGCGCGCTGGCTCGGCTGAAGGCTTCGGCACCCGCGCCGGGGCATGGTTCAGCATGGTTCAGTCGATGGCGATCTCGTCGCCCAGCATCGCCCCCCCGAGCAGTCGCAGCCGGTCCCCGCTCCAGAAGCTGCCCGGGTCGTACCAGTTCGCCGGCCGGTCCGTGCCCAGCAGGCCCATGGCCTGGTAGGCGCTCGCCACGACCTCCGCGCAGTACGTCGTCTCGACGGGAGCGCTGCGCCGGGCCCGCCCGCGCAGCCATCTCGTGACCAGGGCGGCGGTGGCCGGGAAGGGGGTGCCGTCCATGCGGGCGACCACCCGCAGCACCTCGTCCTCCATGGCCCTGGTCACCGGGGTCTGCAGCTGGCGCAACCACGCACGCTGGCGGTATCTCGTGCGCCACTGCAGCACCGCATCGTGAAGGTCGTGCAGCTGGGCGCCGCGATGGTGCTTGCCCGCCCACACGTCGAGCAGCGACTGGCCGAGCTCGGCGTGCCAGAGCAGCGGGGGCAGGTCGTCCAGGGCAACGGTCATCCCGACGTGGTTGACCGGGCTGTTGGTCACCGCGCGGATTGCCTGGTCTGCCGCGCTGGCCCCCCGAAACAGCCAAAGGTCGCCGGTGCCTGTGAGGTCGAGGGCGTCGTCCAGGGGAATCGACACGCTGGGGAGCCTACGGGCGTTCGGGCCAGCCCTGGCGCTTCAGGAGCAGTATTGGGGCAACTACGCATCGCCGGCGATGCGTAGTTGCCCCAATCACCGTGAAAGGGGTCCGCGAAAGGGCAGGGCGGACATGCGGGTATGGAAGCTGCTGGGCCTGGCGGGGGTGGCCGGGGTCGCCGCCACGGGCGCGGTCGCCGTCCGGGCCCACCGCCAGCGTCAGGCGCTGAGCCCGGACGAGGTGCGCTCGCGGCTGCGCCAGCGCGTCGCCGAAGCCGCCGGCCCCGCTCCGCAGCCCCTGCCGGCACCGACCCGGACGACGAGGGCGCGCAAACGGCCCACCGCACCTGCGTGGGTGGGCCGTTTGCGCGCTCTGGCCAGGCCAGCCGGGCCCAGCCGCCGGTTCAGGCGGCCTTGGCGGCCTCGATCTCGAGCTGGATCGTGACCTTGTCGCCGACCATGACGCCACCGGTCTCCAGGGCCACGTTCCACTCCAGGCCGAAGTCCTTGCGGCTGATCTCGGTCTCGGCGCTGAAGCCTGCCGTCTGGCCTTGGGTCATCGGGTTGGTCGCTGCCCCGTTGAACTCCAGGTCGAACGTGACCGGCCTGGTGACCCCCTTGATCGTCAAGTCGCCGTCCAACAGGTATCCATCGCCGCTCGTTCGGATCCCCGTCGAGGTGAACGTGATGGTGGGGAACTTCTCGGCTTCGAAGAAGTCCGCCGAGCGCAGGTGGGCGTCCCGCCGCTCGTCGCGGGTGTCGATGCTGGTGACGTCCACCGACGCCTGCACGCTGGACTGCAGGACGTCTGGTGCGACGTTGATCGTGCCGCTCACACCGCCGAAGCGGCCCTTGACCTTGCTGACCATGAGGTGACGGACGACGAAGCCGACCTCGGAGTGCGCGGGATCCACGTTCCAGACGCCGGGGGTGAGACCCTCGAGGGTGGCCACGGTCTGTTCCTGTACGGATGCCATGGGGTGCTCCTTTCGCAGTCGGACCGGGTGGGCCCGTGTGGGTAATGATTGAAGTATAAACTAGAGTAGATGAACTTTCAACTTGTAGAGGATGGTTGCCGTGCCCCCCGCCACCCGCTGGCTGGACGATGAGGAACAGCAGGCCTGGCGCAGCTACCTGCGGGCGGTGCGCTTGCTCGACGAGCAGCTGCGCCGCGGGCTGGAGCAGCACCAGCTCAGCCACCCCGAGTACGAGATCCTCGTGTGGCTCTCCGAGAGCCCCGGGCGCGCGCTGCGGATGTCCGAGCTCGCGCAGGGCGTTTTGAACTCCCGCAGCCGCCTGACCCACACGGTGAACCGGCTCGAGGGAGCCGGGTGGGTGCTGCGCCGCTCCTGCCCCGCGGACGGGCGAGGGGTGGAGTGCGTGCTGACCGACTCGGGCTACACCGTGCTGCAGGCCGCCGCACACACGCACGTCGAGGGCGTGCGCCGGTACTTGCTGGACCCCCTGACCCGCAAGGAGTTCCTCGCCCTCGGCGCGAGCCTGGCCAAGGTGGCCGACGCCATGGACCCCAGCGGCCGCCGTACCACCTGAAGGCCGCCGCCCGGCGTCCGCCTCGGCCTTGCGACAATGACCGGGTGAACCGCGCCTACCCCTACGAGGCCCCCGCGAGCGCCGCCCTGCTGCAGCGTGCGCGCGCCGTCACCCCCGGGGGAGTCAACTCCCCGGTGCGGGCGTTCAAGGCCGTCGGCGGCACGCCCAGGTTCGTCGTCCGGGCGAAGGGCCCTTACCTGTACGACGCGGACGGGCGCGAGTACGTCGACCTGGTCGGCTCCTGGGGGCCGATGATCCTGGGGCACGCCCACCCCGAGGTGCTCGACGCGGTGCGCCAGGCGGCCGCGGACGGCTTCAGCTTCGGGACGCCCAGCGAGAACGAGGTCGCCCTGGCCGAAGAGATCGTCGCCCGGGTCGAGCCGGTCGAACAGGTGCGGCTGGTCAGCAGCGGCACCGAGGCGACGATGAGCGCGATCCGACTGGCACGTGGCTTCACCGGGCGCAGCAAGGTCGTCAAGTTCGCCGGCTGCTACCACGGGCACGTCGACTCGCTGCTCGCCTCGGCCGGCAGCGGGCTGGCCACCTTCGCCCTGCCGGACAGTCCCGGGGTGACCGGAGCCAGCGCCGCCGACACCATCGTGCTGCCCTACAACGACGTGGCCGCCGTGCAGGCCGCGTTCGAGCAGCACGGCGACCAGATCGCCGCCGTGATCACCGAGGCGGCCCCGGGCAACATGGGGGTCGTCCCGCCGCTCGAGGGCTTCACGCAGGCGCTGCTGGGCATCACCCGGGCGCACGGCGCGCTGCTGGTCAGCGACGAGGTCATGACCGGGTTTCGCTGCTCGCGCGCCGGCTGGTACGGCCTGGACGGCCCGTACGCCGAAGGCGCCCCCGACCTGTTCACCTTCGGCAAGGTCATGGGTGGGGGGTTCCCCGCCGCCGCGTTTGCCGGCCGGGCCGAGGTCATGGCCCACCTGGCACCGGACGGGCCCGTCTACCAGGCGGGCACGCTGTCCGGCAACCCGGTCGCCACGGCCGCGGGCCTGGCCACGTTGGCGCGCTGCACGGACGACGTGTACGCCCGACTGGGGGCCGTCACCGCCCAGATCAGCGCGCAGGTGCAGACCTGCCTGCGCGCCGAGGGCGTGCCGCACGTCGTCCAGTACGCGGGCAGCATGTTCAGTGTCTTTTTCACCGACGCCGACCAGGTCAGCGACTACGACGGCGCCCGGGCGCAGGACCTTCCCGCCTTCGCCGCCTTCTTCCACGCCATGCTCAGCCAGGGCGTGCACCTGCCCCCCAGCGCCTTCGAGGCGTGGTTCGTCTCGGCCAGCCACGACGAGGCCGCGGTCGAGCGGGTGCTGGCCGCACTGCCTGCCGCTGCCCGCGCGGCCGCGGCAGCCGGCGGCGACAAGGCGATGGCGCAGCAGTGAGCCAGCGCACCGTCGTCCACCTGCTGCGCCACGGCGAGGTCCACAACCCCGAGCGGATCTTGTACGGGCGCCTGCCCGGCTACCGGCTGTCCGCTCGCGGCCACCAGATGGCGGACGTCGTCGCCGCCCATCTCGCCGACGCCGACCTCACGCTGGTGCTGGCCTCGCCCCTGGAGCGCGCCCAGCAGACCGCGGCGCCGATCGCCGCCGCCCACGGCCTGACGGTGATCACCGACGAGCGGCTGATCGAGGCCGGCAACGCGTTCGAGGGCAAGCGGTTCGGGGTCGGGGACGGCGCCCTGCGCCACCCCCAGACCTGGCCGCGGCTGGTCAACCCCTTTCGCCCCTCCTGGGGTGAGCCGTACGCGCAGATCGCCGCCCGCATGCTCGCGGTCGTCCAGCGCGCCAGGGCCGAGGCGGCCGGGCACGAGGCCGTGCTGGTCTCGCACCAGTCACCGGTCTGGGTGGCCCGGCTGGCCCTGGAAGGACG
>DAIETC010000228.1 GCA_027345905.1 Kineosporiaceae bacterium
CACCCACGGGCACCCGCCGCCGCAGTCCGCGAGCGAGATGATCGGGACGCCGCCGCAGGCCCGCGCCGCCTTCGTCAGCCTCGACTGCCACATGCAGGACTGGGCCCGCCAGGCCCAGGCGGGCGGCACCAAGCTGTTCGCCGACACCGGCTGGGACCCCTCGGGGGCATGGTCGTCCGAGCTGCTGTCCCAGCTCGAGCTGTGCCACGCCTTCTTGCCCAACGCCCCCGAGGCCATGGCCTACACCCGCACGGACGACCCGTGGGCGGCGCTGTACGCCATCGCCGACCACGTCCCGATCGCCGTTGTCACGGCCGGCGCTCACGGTGCGCTGGCGGTCGACTCGCTCACCGGCGAGGAGGAGTGGGTCCCGGCGCTGCCGGTGACGGCCATCGACCCGACCGGCGCCGGTGACGTGTTCGCGGCCGCGTTCATCACCGGGACGCTGGCACAGTGGTCGCTCGCGGACCGGCTGGGCTTCGCAAACCTGGCCGCCTCACTGGCGGTGCAGCACGTCGGGGGGTCGCTCGCGGCCCCCGGCTGGGGTGACATCGCCGACTGGTGGCACCAGGCGCAGGAGCGGACGACGGGAGGCAACGCCCAGTGGCTGCGCCGTTACGGATTCCTGGCCGAGCTCGTGTGCGAGGTCCCCGCGCAGGCCGTGCGCCGCACGACCGCGACGATCGCCCGCCGCTCGGACGTGCGGTGAGCGGCCCGGCGCTCAGCGAACGGGTGCGCGAGCAGGACCGGCCACCTGCGCCGCACCCGCTGGCGCTGCCCGTGGTCGACAACCACACCCACCTGGACATCCCCGGTTCGCAGCGCGAGGGGGAGCTCACCGACGAGGCCACCGTGAGCGACCTGCTGGCGCGGGCCGCGAGCGTCGGTGTCCCCCGGGCGGTGCAGATCGGCTGCGACCTGCCCGGTGCGCGCTGGACCGTGGAGGTGGTCGGGCGGCACCCCGCGCTGGTCGGCGGCGTGGCCCTGCACCCGAACGAGGCCCCGCGGCTGGCCGAACGCGGCGAGCTGGAGTCCGCCATGGACGAGATCGCGGCGCTCGCGACCCGCCCGCGGATCCGGGCCGTCGGCGAGACCGGGCTGGACTACTTCCGCACCCCGCCGCCGGGCCGGGCAGTGCAGCAGGAGTCCTTCCGCTGGCACATCGACCTGGCCAAGCGGCTGGACCTGACGCTGCAGATCCATGACCGCGACGCCCACGCGGACGTCCTGCGGATCCTTGCGGAGGAGGGCGCCCCCAGCCGCACGGTGTTTCACTGCTTCAGCGGGGACGCCGCCTTGGCCCAGGAGTGCGTCGAGCGTGGGTACCACCTGTCCTTCGCCGGCACGGTGACGTTCAAGAACGCGCAGAACCTGCGGGAGGCCCTCGCCGTCACGCCCCTGGAGCTGCTGCAGGTCGAGACCGACGCGCCCTACCTCACACCAAGTCCCCACCGCGGGCGCCCGAACGCCAGCTACCTGGTGCCGTTGACGGTGCGGGCGATGGCCCAGGTGCTGTGCGTCGACGTCTCGACCTTGTGCCGGGCGCTGGCGCAGAACGCCGAACGGCTCTACGGGCCCTGGTGAGGGCGACTGCGGACGCTGCGCCGAACGGGTGATCCACCGCTGCGTACACGGGGCTTTGCAATAGTCTTCGAGGTTGGCTACGGTGGGCCGCTGTTGGCCGGGGTCGGGGAAGACGCCGGGCGACGCGCACGGGGGTTCGCGTTCAGTCGCGGCCCCTTCTTGTTTTCGTGCCGCTGGGCGCTGTGCCCGGTAGGTGCCGCGCGCTGTCCGTCACCGTGCCCGGATGCTTCGACGTCTGGATCCATGTGCTCTCACGCTACGTCCGCTTGGCCGCTCAGGGTGTTGCTCTCACCGGCATCGTCGCGGGATCGGTCGCCTTCGCCAGCTTCGACAAGTCCCTCGACCTGACCGTTGACGGCCGCACACGCGCGGTGCACTCCTTCGGCTCGACGGTCGGTGACGTCCTCGCCAGCTCGGGGATCAGCGTCGGCCCGCATGACATCGTCTCGCCGAGCGCCTCGGCGGCCGTCCAGGACGGCTCCAGGATCGTCGTCCGGTACGGGCGCAAGCTCACCGTCACCTTGGACGGGCGCACCCACGACTACTGGACGACGGCCCTGACCGTCGACGAGGCGCTGACCCAGCTGGGGCTGCGGGCCGACACGGCCCGGCTGTCCGTGTCCCGGTCGATGCCCTTGGGCCGGACCGGACTGCGGCTGAGCGCGGCGACCCGCAAGAGTGTGCAGCTGACCGTGGCGGGAAAGACGAGCACCCGCACGACGTACGCGATGACGGTCGGCGACCTGCTGGCCCAGTCCCGGGTGTCGGTCGGGCCGCTGGACCGGTTGTCGCTGGCTGCCTCCACGCCACTGAGCAACGGCGCGCGGGTCGTGCTGACCCGGGTGCAACGAAACGTCAACACTGCCAAGGCCGCGGTGCCCTTCCCCGTGACCACCGTCCGCTCAGCCGCCCTGGCCAAGGGAACCACCCAGGTGCAGCGGTCCGGGCGCCCCGGGCTGGCAGTGGTGTCCTATGTCGACACCCTCGTGGACGGGCGGCGTACGGCACGGGCGGTCATGAGCAGCACCGTCCTGGCCGATCCGGTCGCCCAAATCGTGCTGGTCGGCACCAAGCCGGCGTCGTTCAGCGCCGCCGGCGCCATTCCCAGCGGCGGTGGACTGAACTGGGCCGCGCTGGCCCAGTGTGAGTCCGGCGGCAACCCGCAGGCGGTGAACCCCAACGGTCACTACGGCCTCTACCAGTTCTCGCTGCAGACCTGGGCTGCGGTGGGCGGCTCGGGCAACCCGATCGACGCCTCGGTCGCCGAGCAGACCCGTCGCGCGCAGATCCTCTACGCCCGGGCCGGCGCCGGCCAGTGGTCCTGCGGGGCTCACCTTTTCGACTGACGGCCTGCTCGGGCCCGGTGACGTACGGGCGCTCGCGCAGCAGCTGCAGCTGCGGCCGACCAAGACCCGCGGCCAGAACTTCGTCGTCGACGCGAACACCGTGCGGCGCATCGTGCGCACGGCCGGCCTCGACGCCGCGGACGTCGTCCTCGAGGTCGGCCCCGGCCTGGGGTCGTTGACCCTGGGACTGCTCGCGGGGGGACAACGGGTCGTGGCGGTCGAGGTAGACCCGCTGCTGGCGGGGCGGTTGGCGCACACGGTGGGCGAACGCCGTCCCGACCTGGCTGGTCGGCTCGAGGTGGTGCACGCGGACGCCCTGGCAGTGCGCGCGCTGCCCGGCCCGGCGCCCACGGCGCTGGTGGCGAACCTGCCGTACAACGTGTCGGTGCCCGTCCTGCTGCATCTGCTTCAGACGTTCCCCAGCCTGCGCCACGGGCTGGTGATGGTGCAGGCCGAGGTGGCGCAGCGCCTCGCAGCGGCGCCCGGTTCGAAGGTGTACGGCGTCCCGAGCGCGAAGGCCGCCTGGTACGCGAAGGTGCGACTGGCCGGGACCGTCGCGCGAACGGTGTTCTGGCCGGTTCCGGGTGTCGACAGCGCCCTGCTGCAGCTCGTGCGGCACGCCGCCCCAGCCAGCGGCGCCGGGCGGGAGGCCGTCTTCGCCTGCATCGACGCCGCCTTCGCGCAGCGGCGCAAGACCCTGCGCGCGGCGCTGAGCGAGTGGGCAGGGTCGGGTCAGCGGGCCGAGAAGGTGCTGCGCGACGCGGGGATCGACCCGAGCGCTCGGGGAG
>DAIETC010000254.1 GCA_027345905.1 Kineosporiaceae bacterium
GGTGCACGCCAGTGACATCCACCGGCACCCGCTGGGTCGAGAAGGTCCCAGCGGTCAGGGTCGCCCGCAAGACGCCGTCGCCGTACACGCGCACGGTGCCGTGCAGGCCGCCGACCACTGCCTCCTCCTCCAGCGCCGGCACACCGACCAGCTGGGTGAAGCGCCCGCCAAGTTCGTAGTCCACGCTCGCGGTGACCGACCCCGTCGAGGGGCCGCGCAGGAACATCGACCCCCCGATCAGCTCCCTGGTGACCGAACCCTCGACCACGTTCAACAGCACCGGCCCGAGGACCGCCGCAGGTGTGAGGTTGGTGAGCAGAGTTTCGGGCTCGTCGCCACGCTCGGGACGTACCTCGCTGGTGACCACCGGCGTGGCGAGCAGCAGGTCCGAGCCGACACCGAAGTCCATCGGGCCGGTCTCCCACGACCGGATGCTCAGAACCTTCTTGCCACGGACGTCCAAGGTGACGGGCAACGCCTGCCCGTCCTTGAGGAACCTACGGACCCGGACGACCCCGTCCACGCCGATCTCGACGAGCCTCGGCCCCCGGTAGAGCACCCCGCGACGGACGGTGAACAGGGCAACCGCCGTCCCGAACGTCGACGCGCCGGCACCCAGCTCATAGGAGAACGACGGTGCATAGTAGGAGTTCGACACGGACGCCGTGCGGACCGACTTCGGGTAGAGGCGAGCGCCGATCGCGAACGTTCCAGTGGCATACAACGGCCCGTCCTTGACCTCCCCGACCAGCGCGCCCACCGGGGTCGTTTCCGCGAGCAAGGTGGCCCGAACGCCTGGAGTGGACGCCGGGACGGTGGTGGTCACCACGACCGGCGAGCGCATCCCGAACTCACGCAGGGCCCACGGCCCGGAGGAGGACCTGGTCACCGCGCGGTAGGTGTGCTGGCCGAGGTTGCCCGCGCGCAGGCGCAAGGTGAAGGTCCCCTGAGCGGACTGCACGGACTCGGCGACCGGCACCCACCGTGGCCCGCGCAGCTCCCACAGCTGCACGCGGTGAAACTGCCGGGCCGGGACGGCGAACCCCGTGACCGTCAGCAGCCGTCCCACTTCGACGGTGGCCGGCGCAACAGCGCGGATCAGGGGCCGGACGACGGTCAGCACGAGGGTGCGGGAGTACGCCGGCCCAGCGGTCGCCGTCCGCAGCACCACGGCGCGGTAGGAGTAGCGACCCGGCGGCGGCGCAAAGATCCCCCACACCCAACGACTTGACGTCCTGGCGCGACCCACTTCCCGCCACGCTCCGGCGGAGTAGCGCTGCAGCACGACCACGCGGCTCGTCGTGGAGGTGATGCTGCCGCTGAACGCCACCGACTCGCCTGGCATCGCGGTCGGCACCGCGCTGGGCGCGTCGTTCGGCGCGATCCGGTAGGTGATGCTGACCGTCACCGCAGTCGCGGCCATGGCCGTGGACGTGGCCGGCAAGGTCGGGGCGACCAGCCCAAGGGCCAGCGCCAGCACTACGAGCATCCGCCTCATCGCGCACACCGCCCAGGTCCGGTGGCCGCACCGACGCGGCCCCTGGCCGGGATATTACGCACCATGAGCGCTTCGTTGACCTACGTTTGGCGAAAGTCAGGTGAAGGGCAGGCCGAGCGGCGGCCCCACGATCGCTCGACGTCGTCCGGTGCCGTGGCCCCGACCTGCCAGGCGCCGTCTTCGCCAGAGGTCACACTGCACTATCCGTCAGGGCGGCGCGACGCCGGTACCACGCTTGACGTCAAGTGCACTTGAGGTTGTCCTATAGGGACATGCCCACAGAGACCGGCCCGTATGACGAGGCCCTGGAACGTTTTCACGAGACCGGACCAGAGCGTGAGGGATGGCTGTCGAATCACGGACCGATGGTCGCCGAGGCGTTGACGCGCCTCGGCCGGGGTGACCAGGTGCATTCGTGGTCCGACCGTTATCTCGCCCGCCTGGAGGACGTTCCCCGAGGGATCGAGCCGATCCGGGCCGAGGCGTGGCGCGACCCGCTCGGCGACCCGCTGCGCACCGGGGACTGGATCACGTTCTTCCTGCAGCAGGTGGAACAGCACCCGTGGCAGGACCTGCTCGTGCAGTGGTGGCCGAGGCTGCTACCAGGGATCGCCGCAGGAGCAACGCACGGCGTCATTCGCGTCGGGCACGCCGTCCGGGCGCTGCGCGTGCTCGAGACAGAGCCACGTCGCCAGGAGCTAGCCCACGCGCTGGCCTACTGGGCCGCTCGCTGGCAGCCGATCCCGGTAGTCCATTCCACCGGCGAACGCGATGCCAGCGCAGCCGTCGCCGCGGTACCACAGGTGGTGCAGCAGGAGTTCGGGATCAGGAGTCGTATCGCGCAGCTCCCGGACACGGCCGGCTGGGCAGGCGCCGTGGCTTCGCTGTCGCCCCCCGCGGCGGACAGCGCCGTCCCCGACGCCCTCGACGAGCTGGTGGACGCAGTACTCGCGCACTATGCGAGCCACGCTCACGGCAACCCCACCATGCTCGTCCATGCCGCAACCGCCCCCAACGCAGTGGCCCAAACCCTGCCATCACTGCCCCAGTCACTGTGGCGGCAGAGTTTCGAGACGGCGTGGTCCGCCACCGCTGCAGTGCTGGCCGCCTACTCCCCCACCGACAAGCGCGCGATGCCAGCGCCGGGGACATCAGCCGACGTGCTCGAGCGTGCGCTGCAGCATGCAGGGGAGCACGTCATCAAGCTCGCGGACACCGCACTGCTCGCCCACGAGCGGTCCAGCGACCCTCGTGCCCTTTCGGCCGTCGCCGCCGCCATCGAACTGGACGCCTAGCGGCTGTCGGTGACCGCAACTGGCTGGTCGGGCCAGGTGATCGCATAGGAGGGGTCGCGGCTGCTCTCGATGCGGGAGAAGCGAAGCAGCTCTCGCACGATACCGGCGTTGCCCATGGCCCAGCCGGTCCGGGGGGCGAGGTCGCTGGGTGTTGCTCGGTGCTCGACGTTGGACCAGCGGACCCCCCCGTCGTCGGCGACCGCGCGATTCGCGAGATCCTGCACAAGCGTCGTCGCGAAGTTCAGTTCGTCGCCGCGTTCCACGTACCGGTCGCAGGCGAACGCCAGGACACCCGCCGTTCCGCAGCATCGCCCGCTGTTGTCCCAAAATCCCGGGTACAACCGCTGTGGCAAGCCGCTGTGCGTGACGGTGTGCCAGCACCGATCGACGAGTTGCCGCCACGCCGGGTCGCCGGTCACCGCAGCGAGCATTCGGAACGCCTGCGCGTCTCCGGCCGGACCATGGCACCACCCGTAGCTGAAGCGCTCCACAAACTCGGGCTTGTGCTGGGGATCGGAGTGCGCGACCAAGAAACCCATGGGGCCGGCCTGGTCCCGGGACACCACGTCCGCAGCGCCAGCCAGAGCGAGCTCGATCAGGTCCGAGCGGCCAGCCGCTCGCCCGACCGCAGCGAGGGCGGTGACGATACCCAGCGTTCCGTGGGAGATGTGATGAAACCGCGCCGGAACCCCGGCCCGGACCTCCCACTGCACCCCCGCACGGGTTGCCTCCGCGAGTCGCAGGTACGGCGTCACCGCGAGCAGCGCCAGGTCGACGTCACCCAGGCTCAGCGCGCCCAGCGCAATGCCCGCGTTTCCCCCGAGCAGATCGAACTGGTCACTCCAGCGCTCCCCGTCGAAGCCTGAGCGAACGAGCTGCAGGGCAGTATCGGCCGCCACTCCGGCAGCCGCATCACCCAACTCGTCGCAAACCGCAGTCAGTGCGAACGCCATGCCCGTCAGGCCGAAGTGCAACGACGAGTGCGCCCACTGCTCGACGCTGGCTGCGATAGTCCGGCCGCCACGCGCTGCCGCGTCGGCATACCGATCGTCGCCGAGCGCTCGATGGCCTTCTAGCAGCGCAAGGACGATCCCGGCCGAACCGCTGTACAGCGTGGGGTCCGGCTGGTCATCCTCGGACGTGGCTGCCCAGGCCAGGCCGGTTCCGACGACCCGGCCCGTTCCCAGTAGCCACTCCAGCGCACCGATGGCCAACCCGCGCGCATCGGGTTCTGCCCCCGTCACGGTGCAATCCTGGCACGACGCTCAGCGAGAACGCTTGCGCGCCACACGCTCGGCCCTATCGTGGCAGGGTGCCCGTTCAGTTGCGCCTGCTACGCGGGGAGGCCACCGAGATGGCCGCGCTGCAAGCGGTACTGGAGGGTGCGCCCAGCTATGCCGAGCGGGTGACGGGGCACCCACCAGGGGCGGCCGACGCGCAGGGCATGTACACGATACTGCCGCCCGAGATTGGGTACGACGACAAGTTCGTCTGGGGTGTGGAGCTCGACGGCGAGCTGGTCGGCTGCATTGACGTCATCCGCGGCTGGCCACAGCCGGACATCTCCCACCTCGGCCTGCTGTTGATCGACGAAGCGCACACGGGACAGGGGCTCGGTCGAGCTGCGTACGAGGAGCTGGAAGCGCAGGTACGACGATGGCCCGGGATCCGGCACCTGCGTGCCGCCGTGGTTGCCACCAACGACGACGTCTTGGGGTTTTGGCTGCGGATGGGGTTCAGCAAGACCGGCGAGACGAAGCCGTACCGTTACGACAAGCTCGTCAGCGAGTCGATCATCCTGACCAAACCGCTCAACACGTCACACGAAGGGAGAGCGGTCGGCGCTCTCCCCACCCCAAGGGACACCTAGGACCGCACCATGGGCACTGACAGCGACTCGCTCATGCACGGGTGGCCGACCTGCCCTTCGGCAGCTATCAGGGCTCGGTAGCCGAGGCGCTGCACACCGCGTTCCGTTTCATGAAAGACGCATCGGCCCAGGCCGTGAAACTCGAAGGTGGGCGGGGGGTGGTGCCACAGGTCGAGGCGATCGTGCAGGCGGGGATCCCGGTGATGGGACACCTCGGGCTCACCCCGCAGAGTGTGCACGCATTGGGCGGCCACAGCGTTCAGGGCAGGGGAGACGCCGGTGGCATCCTTCTGGACGATGCACATGCCCTGCAGGACGCCGGGGCGTTCGCCGTCGTGCTGGAAACCGTCCCGGCCGAGCTGGGTGCCAAGGTGTCCGAGGAGTTGGCCATCCCGACGATCGGCATTGGTGCGGGCGTGGGCTGCGATGCGCAGATCCTCGTGTGGCAGGACATGCTCGGGCTTACCCCGGCCAAGGTGCCGAAGTTCGTGAAGAAGTATGCCGACCTGCAGAGCATCATCGCGCAGTCGGCACGGTCGTACGTGTCCGAAGTCAGGAGCGGGGCGTTCCCCGACGAACAGCACAGCTACAGGTGAGACCGTCCGTCAGCCGGGAACACCTGACGCTCACCAGCGCCGGTGACCCAACGGGTAGGCCTGCTTCTCGATCGTCACCCAGGTCAGGACGGCGACCGTGCCCGTGGCGGCGATGTGGCCCTTGCGCTGGGCGGCTTTGACCGCCGCCTGGGTCAGCGGACCGAATGCACCGTCCACCTTGATCCGCAACGCCTTCTGCAGGTTGATCACCGCCGCTCCTCGGCTGCCGAGGCGAAGCACGGTTCCGCGCAGCGTCAGCAGCGGGTACGCGGCCTGCTCGACCCGGTCCCAGGTGCCGCGATCGACGACACCGGTCGCCGGCAGCTTGCGGGCGGTCTGGAAAGCCTTGACGGTCGCGGCCGTGACCGGGCCGAAGGCACCGTCGGCCTTGATGCCCAAAGCCGTCTGCAGTGCCGCGACGCCGGCCCCCCTGGCGCCCTGGCTCAGGGTCACCCCCTTGTACGCCGATACGCTGGTCGTGCGCGCAAGCACCTGCGCCGACGTAGCAGGCGCGGGCGCCAGCGTGCGCACCGGAGCCGCCGCGAGCGGCACGGCAGGTGCAGCGGGTGCAGCAGGTGCGGCCGTCGCCGGGTAAGCCTTGGCCTGCAGGGCCTGCCAGGTCGCCCGGTCGACAACCCCCGTCGGCGCCAGCTTGGCGGCAGTCTGCGCCGCCTTGACGGCCGCCTGCGTGAGCGGACCGAACGCGCCGTCCGCGGTGATCGCCAACGCCTGCTGCAACGCCATGACGGGTGCGCCGCTCGAACCGAGCTGCAGAACCGTTGCAAGGTATGGGGTCAGCGGTGTGCCGGCGCCCTGCGCTGGCTGCGGTGTGGGTTCCAGCCGAGCCCAGCTGGGTTTGTCCAGCACCCCGGTCACGGGTAGCCCGCTCGCGCGCTGCCAGGTCATCAACCGGGTCCGGGTCGCATAGCCGAACATCCCGTCGGCCGCAATGCCGAGCTTGGCCTGGGCCAGCTTGACCTCGCTGCCGCTCTGCCCCGGCCAGACGACCGAGTACGGCGACTGCGGCGGGGGGCGCAGGGCCGTGGGGCACGCGACGAGGTTCGCCCTGGTGTACACCGGAGCCGGTTGCCCGACGTACACGGGGCAAGGCCCCTGGTCCTGGGCGGTCAGTGGCCGGCCGGTCCACCAGGAGGTGCGCATCATCGCGCCGTCCCAGCTGAAGCTGGTGTGCACGTGGTCGGTGTGCGGGCTGGCCCCGTAATAGGGGCGCCAGCCTGCGCTGATGGCGTAGGAACCCCAGATCCGCCGGTTCCAGATCACATACATGACGCCGAGCCGGCGCGCGTTGCCACCCATCACGCCATGCGCGTCCGGGCCGGTGAGCCACTGGGTGAGCGCGTCGCCGGCGGCCTTCTCGGCAGGCACGTTGACGTTGAGCATGTAGTCGAACGCGCGCCCCTCCTTGTGCTCGCTGATCGCGCCCCCGCAGTCGCGCACGATGCCACCGCTGTGGCCCACGCCATAGGTGCGCAGCACCATGCGCGCGAAGGCTGCGACGCCGGGCTTGGGCGTGGGGTCACAGCTGCGCTGCGGCTGGTAGGAGGCTGCGGGATCGGCTGCCGCGGGCAGCATCGCCGCGGGCGTGGGGACGGGCATGCCCAGCGCCGCAGCGGGTGAAGCAAGCATCGGTTGCAGCACCAGCGCCGCCGCGGTGGCCGTCGCGGAGAATGCGACCCGGCCGGCCGGCCCCGTGCGCGGCGCGGGCGGAACGCGGTGACGACCGGACATGGTTCTCCGTGGGCTCGGGTGCGAGGCTGCCCAGCGTGGGCGCTGATCCTCTCTTCGGACGCCGACCCGTGCCCCTTGACCACTAATGGGGCACTTGTTGCTGATGGGTCAGGGGGCGAGTGTCACCCGTTCGGTGACCGGGCCGGCCGAGAGCGCGTTGCGCTGGTAGAACACGTTGCCCGCGACCGTCGAGGGGTAGGAGAACCGTCCCCCCGCCCAGGTGCCGGTCACGAACCGGTCGCTCGTCTTGCCGTACACGAACATCGTGGCGTGCGGCACCCCGGTGCCCATGCGATTCGCCACGTACCACTGGTTACCCCGCACCACCCCCTGGGTGTCCGTGCCGTTGCCGTCCCAGTCCCCCACAATCGGCACATCCGTAGGCCGCCCCCACGCGAACGCGAACTGCGCCGACCCACCGCCGGGGGTGTCCCGCAGCAACCACTTCCCGCCGCGCCACACCCCGATCCCATCGACCTTGCCCCCATGCCAACGCCCCGCCACCGGCCAGTCCGTCGCCGCCCCGTACCGGAACGTCAGGTCGCACGGCCCGGAGTTCACCAGGTTGCGCAAACACCACGTGTTGCCATCCACCACCCCCACCGAGTCCTTGCCGTTGCCGTCCCAGTCCCCGACAACCGCCCGGTCCCCCGCACGCCCCAACGAATACGTACGCCGCGCCCCACTGGCGGTCAACAACGTCACCCGGCCGTCGGTGTACCAGCCCACGTCACCCCGGCCGTCACCATCGAAGTCCCCCGCCAACGGCTGACTGTTCGCCGGCACCAACCAGCGCAAGGTGAAGGACGGCGAGCGAACACCCAGTGCTGCCCGGGCCGCCGAACCGGTGAACGTGCGGCTGGTCGGCACCCCGGCCACCAGCCCGGTGACGCTCACCCCTGCCAGGCGCTGGGCCGTCCCCGGCGCTCCGAGCTGCACCCCGAGGATCGAGTCGAAGCCGAACCGTCGCGCCGCGTCGTCCGCAGCCAGACCCACCGCCCAAGAGCGGAACGGGTTGTCCGACGCCGCATCCCACCGGCTGTCGTCCACCGACTGCAGGTAGGACACTCCTGGGCCGCCCCAGACGTAGCGGACGTCCTCGGTGCGCCCACCGGCGCTGGAGCTGTACACCGCGTTGATGGGCAGCCCGTCGGGGGTGACGATCACCTGGCGGTCGGTCGCGTCGACTGCGGCGCGCCACGCCCCCCCATATGCCTGGTCGAGCGACTCCTGGCGGTAGCCGCCGTAGTTCTGCGTCGCACTGGTCGTTCCGATGGTGTACGTGGACGGGTCGCTGGCGTCGGCATAGCCGGCCACCAGGTAGGTGCGCGCCGCGATCGCCTGTGCCTGCAACGCGGCAGCCGGCCAGCTGACCGGAACCTCGGCCAGGCCCCACAGGTACTTTTGCACCGCGCTGGCGCTCGCGTCGTCCCGCAGCACCTGGTTCACGGACAGACCGAGCGAGCTGCTGGACAGCTCCGTGTCGTCCCAGCGCAGCTGCAGATCGGTGCGCACCGTCGTACCGTCCGCGCCCCCGAAGCTGCGCACCCGGGCCACGCTGCCGCGCTCCTGCAACCGCAGGACGCCACCGGTGTTGATCCAGAACCGTTGCGCTCCGGCGGCATCGAGCAGCACGATCCCCCTGCCGTCCGCCCGGCGCTGCACTGTCCAGGTCTCGCCCTGCGGCTGCACCACGCTCACGTTGGCATCCACCGCCACCCAGGTCAGCGTGCCGACCAGTGCCTGGGCGGTGCTGCGCCCGGCGGGCTCGTCACGCAGCAGGCGCAGCTTCACCGTGGGCCGCAGGGTCTGCTGGGCCAGCGCCGTGCCGGTGTAGTACGTCGACAAGATGGTGGCCGCCGAGCAGCCCAGCCGCGCGGCCCCCTGAGCCCCGTACTGGCTCATGCCCAGAGAGTGGCCCCAGCCATGGCCCTGCACGATCAGCACCCCGGTGGACGGGGTGGGCGCATCGGCGGTCCCGACCCCACCGGCTGGCGGGCACACCGCGGTGGTGGCGGCCCGGGCCGGTACCGACCCGAGGGCCAGCAGGGCGGCGACCACGGTGAGGCACCCGATCACGACCTGCCGCAGTGGGTGCTTCATCGGGCCAGCATCGCATCTTCGCAGTAGCCCTTGGAGCGCAATGGCCCCATTCGTACCATCGGTCACTCACCGTGCCGGCCGGTAGGGTCAAGCCCACCAGCGCCGGGCTGACCCACCGTGCCAAGAACGGGAGCCGAGCATGACCGCAGGAGATGGACGCCGGTTCTGCACGTCGTGCGGCACCTGGGCGGCCGCCTTTCGCGCCGACGGCAAGGGCAACCCCGACCGCGGCTGCCCCGGGTGCAAGAGCCTGGAACGACACCGGTTCCTCGCCCTGCTGGTACCTGCGCTCGTGGCTCGCGGGCAGGTCCAGACGGCGCTGGACGTGGCACCGACGCAGGCCCTCGCGGCGCTGGTGGACTCCCTCGTGCCGCACCGGCTGGGCATGGACTTCGACCCGAGCGCCGACGGCCGCACGGTGAGCGCCCGGGCCTCGCTCACCCACGTGCCACTTCCCGACGGATGCATCGACCTGGTCTTGTGCTCGCACGTCCTCGAACACGTCCCCGACGACCGCGCGGCCATGCGCGAGCTGGCCCGCGTGCTGGCGCCCACCGCGACAGGCGTCGTCGTCGTCCCCCGCCGGCGTGGCCAGCCCACCGACGAGGACCCGTCAGCCAGCCCCGCCGAACGGGTGCAACGCTTCGGTCAGGCAGACCACGTGCGCTATTACGGCGACGACTTCGTCGAGCGCCTGCGGGCCAGCGGGCTGGCCTACGACGAGGTGACCCCGCAGCTGCTGCTGCCCGAGGCCGTGTGGCGCACCTGCGGCTTCATGCCCAGCGAAACCTTCTGGCTGGTGCGCCGCGCGGACGCCGGGGCACAGGCGCAGCCGATGAGCACCGGCGAGCTCAGTGGGGCGTTGCTCGGCGAGCTGATGCGGTTGTTCGCCGACGCCGATGCGCGGCACGTCGCGGCCCGGGTAGCACCGGTCGCCGCCATCGCCAGCACGTCGGCGGGCGCGCGCACCTACCTGCGCCGGGCCCGCCAGCGTTACCGGCGACTGCGCGGGCCGGTCCCGGTACGCCTGGCCCGGCTCGGCTGGGCCGGCCTCAAGAAGCTCGCCGCCGCGCGTCGCTGACGACGACGCCTGCCGCCCGTCGCGGTAGGCAGGTGCGGCGCTCCAACCGGTCCGCCAGCTCGGTGCGCCACTGGTCGGCGCCCAAGAGTGCGTCGGCTCCCCCAGCGGCGACCAGGTCGAACGCGCGGGCGGCGAGCAGCCCCGCTTCGAGAACGACCGCAGGCGTCGCGAGCGCCCGCCGCAGCGCCACCTCGAACCCGGACCGCAGCCGCCGGCCGGCGTCCAGCACCGAGATGTCCGCGCCGCTGGTGTGCCCCAACGCGTGGGCCAGGGCCCAGCCCGGGGTCATGGCAACCGGCCAGCGCAGCGGTTTGAGCCGGACGTCGGCCGCCGCCAGGCTGGCGAGCGCCGTTCCCGTGGCCCGGCTGCCCCCTTCGTCGACCACCACCACCTCGACGTCGCCCCCGGCGCGCAACGCGTCGAGGACGGTGGGAACGAAGACCGCCTGCGGCACGGCGCGGGGCAGCAGCACCACCACGCTGAGCCGGCCGGCCACCCGAGCGCCCAGCGCGCGCTCCAACCCGGCCCAGTCCACCAGCCGTCGAGCGCGCACCACGTCGGACCAGGTCTGCGGCTCGCGCACCGTGATCCGGTCGACGGCCGCCCGCCGCTCGTCGTACCGGGCTGCGACGAAGGGGACGAACAGTGGCCGCGCGCGCTGCGCAAGGCGCAACACCAGGTCGTAGTCCACCGCCCGGCGCAGGCTCTCGTCGAACCCCCCGACCGCCTCGACCTCACTGCGGCGGGCGACCAGCACGTTCAGGTCGATGTGGTTCTGCACCGCCAACGCCTCCAGCCCGGCGTCCAGGGCGCGGTAGCGGCCACCTCGGCGACCGTACTGGTGCAGCACCGCGTAGGCGCTCGGCGCACCGGTGCGGGCCAGCGCGCTCAACATCTGGCGCAGGTAGTCCGGCGTCCAGGTGTTGTCCGAGTCCAACCAGGCCAGCACGTCCGCGCTCGAGCCGGCGGCCCCCCGGTTGCGGGCGGCGCTGACGCCGCCGTGCTCGGTGCGCAACAGGCGCACGCGGGAGTCCCCCGCGGCGAGCTGGGCCACCACGGCCGGGGTCGAGTCGCTCGACCCGTCGTCGACCACGACCAGCTGCCACTCCCGGTGGGTCTGTGCCTGCACCGACGCGATGGCCGCGAGCACCTGTCGCGGTCGGTCGCGCACGGGCAGCACGACGGTCACGGTCGGCAGCCGCTCCCCGGTAGCGCTCGCGGGTGCACCCCCGGTCTCGCCCACGGGCGGCGTCCAGGTGCGCTGCGAGCGCGGCAGCAGGCGCAGCTGCTCCTGCTCCTGGCGCAGCCGGACGGCGCCGACCGCCGCAGAGCGCAGCACCGCGTACGGCAGCGTCGGGCGCGTTCCCACCACGACGGGAAGCTCGGTGCCCGGACGAAGTGACCTGGCCTGCTGCGGCTGCACCGCACCGGCGGCCAGCACCGGGTGCGTGCCGCGCCGGGCGTCGACGTCGAGCAGCGGCTCGGGCCACGGTCGGCGCCAGGCGCCCGGCGTCATCCACGCCGGCTCCAGCAGCGGGTGCACCGACCAGCCGGCCCGACGGCCGAGCAGCAGGTAGTGCGCCAGCTGGCCGCGGCCGGCACGAAAACCCTGTTCGGCGTACCAGGCGCGGTCCACCGGCGAGCGGCCGCGCCAGCGCAGCCACGCCTGCGCGGCCGCGGGCACGCAGGCCAGCAGCTGCCCGACCTG
>DAIETC010000019.1 GCA_027345905.1 Kineosporiaceae bacterium
CGCCACCCAGGGGCGCAGCCTGGCGGTCAACACGCGGATCATCAGCGCCAACGCCGCACTGGCCGCGCAGATCGCGGTTGCCGCTGCGGCTGCCCGTTGAGATGGCCGGCGCCGACCTGCCTGCCTCCCCGCGCAAGGCCAGCGGCGACACCCCGTCCGGTGACACCCCGTCCGGTGACACCCCGTCGATGACCGCGTCGACGACCGGCCGGATCGTCGTGATCGGCGACCTGATGACCGACGTGATCACGCACGTCGATGACCCGCTCGCGATGGGCTCGGACACGGTCGCGAGCATCAGCACCCGCCAGGGCGGAGCGGGCGGAAACGTCGCGGCCTGGCTCGCCGCCCTCGGCCAACCGGTCAGCCTGGTCGCCCGGGTGGGGGACGACCCGTTCGGCCGCGAGGCCGTGCAGCTGCTCGACTCGGCGGGCGTCCGAACTCGCGTGGGCGTCGACCCGGCCGCGCGCACCGGCACCTGCGTGGTGCTGGTCGGGCGCGACGGCGAGCGGACGATGCTGCCGGACGCCGGAGCCAACTCGACCTTGTCCGTCACCGACATCCCCCTGCACGAGCTGCGCGAAGCCAGTCACGTGCACGTTTCGGGTTACACGCTGCTGAACCCGGGCTCGCGCGAGGCGGGGCAGGTCGCGCTGGCGACGGCCCGGCAGGCGGGGGTCGCTACGTCGGTCGACGCGGCGAGCGCGGCGCCGCTGGAAGCGGTGGGCGCCGGGGAGTTCCTGCGCCTGACGCAGGACGGCGATCTGTTGTTCGCCACGCTCGACGAGGCCGAGGTCCTGTGCGACGCCAGGGACCCGGACGTCGTCCGTGCCAGGCTCACCGCGCACTTCGCGCAGGTGGTGCTCAAGCTGGGCCCCGACGGCGCGTGCTGGTGCGACCGGGCGGCGCGTGACGCCACCTGCGTCCCCGCGGCCCGACCGGGCGGCGAGGTCGTCGACTCGACGGGCGCCGGTGACGCCTTCGCGGCCGCATTCCTGGCCGCCACCGTGCGCGGCGAGAGCGTCGCGACCGCTTTGGCCCGCGCCTGCGCCCTCGCGGCGAGGGTCGTCACCCAAAGCGGCGCGCGGCCCTGACCCCGCCAGGCCAGCGACCAGCCGGTCGTTGACCCACGGCCGGCTCGGTGCGAAGGTCACAGCCATGAGTGCGCACACCGAGCTGGCCCGCTCGCAGGAGGCCTTCGAGAGTTTCGCCGCAGCACGTGACCTGTTGCTGCGGCTTCGCACCGACCAGGAGGCCGCGGTGCGCGAGTTCCGTCCGCCTCGACCCGCGCACTTCAACTGGGCGCGGGACTGGTTCGACCGGGTCGCCGCCGGGCCGGCAGCGGATCGACTCGCCTTGTGGGTCGTCGACGAGGACGGGACGCAGACGACGGCAACGTACGGGCAGCTGTCGGCCCGCTCGGATCAGCTGGCCGGTTGGCTGCACGGCCAAGGTGTCCGAGCCTCGGACCGGGTCCTGCTGATGCTCGGCAACCAGGTCGAGCTGTGGGAGACCTTGCTTGCCTGCATGAAGCTCGGGGCCGTCGTCATCCCCGCGTCCACGCTGCTGCGCCCGGCGGACCTGCGCGACCGCATCGAACGCGGCCAGGTGGCACACGTGGTGGCGCGCAGTCAGGACACCGCACTGTTCGTCGACAGCCCAGGCAGCTGGACGCGTATCGCGGTCGGCGCCGACGTCCCGGGCTGGCTCTCGTTCGACGCCAGCAGGCAATGGCTGGACGGGTTCGCGCCGGACACGGCGACCCGGGGTGAGGATCCGCTGCTGCTGTACTTCACCTCCGGGACCACCGCCAAGCCCAAGCTGGTGGAGCACACCCACCTGTCGTATCCCGTCGGTCACCTCTCGACGATGTTCTGGATCGGCCTGCGGCCCGGCGACGTGCACCTGAACATCAGCTCGCCGGGCTGGGCCAAGCACGCGTGGAGCAACGTGTTCGCGCCGTGGAACGCCGAGGCGACCGTGCTCGTCGTCAACCAGGCCCGGTTCGCCGCTCAGCCGCTGCTGGAAGCGATGGAGCGCTGTCGTGTCACGACCTTCTGCGCGCCCCCGACCGTGTGGCGGATGCTCGTACAAAGCGACCTGGCCGCCTTCCGCGGCCGCATTCCCCTACGCGAGGCCGTCGCCGCCGGTGAGCCGCTGAACCCCGAAGTCATCGGGCAGGTGCACCAGGCGTGGGGCCTGACCGTGCGCGACGGTTTCGGCCAGACCGAGACGACGGCCCAGATCGGCAACCCCCCGGGGACGGCACTGAAGCCAGGGTCCATGGGGCGTCCACTTCCCGGATTCGACGTGGTGCTCCTCGACCCCGTGAGCGGCGAGGAGCGCGACGAGGGCGAGCTCTGCCTGCGGCTGAACGGCCCTGGGGGTCGCCCGGTGGGGCTCATGAGCGGCTACCGGGACGACGACGATCTGGCCGCCCAAGCCATGCGGGACAACGCCTACCACACTGGCGACGTCGCCTCCCGCGACGCCGACGGATACATCACGTACGTCGGGCGCGCCGACGACGTGTTCAAAGCCTCCGACTACCGGATCAGCCCCTTCGAGCTCGAGAGCGTGCTGATCGAGCATCCGGCGGTGGCCGAGGCGGCCGTCGTCCCCTCACCAGACCCCCTGCGCCTGGCGGTGCCCAAGGCGTATGTCGTCCTCGCAGCTGGTTTTGAGCCGACCGCGCAGACGGCCGGCTCCATCCTGCGGTACGCGCGGGAACACCTGGCGCCCTACAAGCGAATCCGCCGGATCGAGTTCGCCGACCTACCCAAGACGATCAGCGGCAAGATCCGCCGGGTCGACCTGCGCGGTCGCGAACAGGCCGAGCACGGCGTGGGCACCGACCAGGCGCACCGTGCATCGCCGGGCGAGTTCTGGGAGGACGACGTCCCGGACCTTCCCTCGTAGCGGTCGCGCCGGGCAGCCTCAGCGGCGTTGTACGCCGTGGCGCACCAGTCCATAGCAGATGCCGTCCACCAGGGCCTCCCACGACGCCTCGACGATGTTCGGCGCGACGCCAACCGTGCCCCAGGAGGTCGCTCCGTCGCTGGTCTCGATCAGCACCCGCGTGGTCGCGTCGGTGCCATGGGCCGCGTCCAGGATGCGCACCCGAAAGTCGATGAGCTGCAACGGTTCGAGCTCGGGATATGCCGGTAGCAACGCTTGGCGCAGGGCTTGGTCCAGCGCATTGACCGGCCCGTTCCCTTCACCGGTGGCCACGACCCGTCGACCGGCGGCGAACAGCTTCACGGTGGCCTCCGACATCGCGCAGGCGTCGGGACGCGAGTCGGTGATCACCCGCCAGCTCTCCACGTCGAAGAACCGGGCCCGTTCGCCATCGACCTCTTCGCGAAGGAGCAGCTCGAACGACGCGTCGGCGGCGTCGAAGGTGTACCCGCGTGCCTCCAGTGCCTTCACCCGATCGGTGATCCGCGACAGCACCTCGCCCTGCCCGGCCAGGTCGTAGCCGAGCTCGCGGCCCTTCAGCTCGATGGACGCCCGCCCGGCCATGTCCGACACCAGCATCCGCATGTCGTTGCCGACTGCCCTCGGGTCGGCGTGCTGATAGAGGCCGGGGTCTACCCTGATGGCGCTCGCATGCAGACCGCCCTTGTGCGCGAAGGCGCTCGCCCCGACGTACGGCTGACGCGAGTAGGGCACCACGTTGGTGACCTCGCTCACCGCGTGGGCGATCCGGGTGGCCTCGCGCAGCCGCTGCGGCTCGAGAACCAGACGCTGCCGCTTGATGACCAGGTTGGCGACCACGGTCACCAGGTCGGCGTTGCCCGTGCGTTCTCCGTAGCCGTTCAACGTCCCTTGCACGTGGGTCGCCCCCGCCTCGATGGCGGCCAGCGAGTTGGCGACGGCACAACCGGTGTCGTTGTGGCAGTGGATGCCCAGCCGTGCACCGGTGGCGCCCAACACCTCGTTCACCGCGTCGGCGATCTGCGGGGGCAGCATCCCCCCGTTCGTGTCGCACAGTGCCACCACCTCGGCACCCGCCTGGGCGGCCCGTTCGACCACCTCGAGTGCGTAGGCCGGGTCGTCGCGGTACCCGTCGAAGAAGTGCTCGGCGTCCAGAACCACCCGGCGCCCCTCTGCCACCAGAAACCGGACCGTGTCGACGACCATTGCCAGGTTCTCCTCCAGCGTCGTGCGCAGCGCTTGCTCGACGTGGCGGGGATGACACTTGGCAACCAGGGTCACCATCGCCGCTTGTGAGGCGAGCAGAGCCCGCACCTGGGGGTCGGCAGCCGCAGTGCCGCCCGGACGGCGGGTCGCGCCGAACGCTGCCAGCACAGCGTTGCGCAACGACAGTTCGCGCGCAGCGCGGGCGAAGAACTCGGTGTCCTTGGGGATCGCCCCCGGCCACCCGCCCTCGATGAAGCCGACCCCCAGGTCGTCCAGGTGCCTGGCGATGACCAGCTTGTCGTTGACCGACAGGGACAGACCCTCTTGCTGGGCGCCGTCGCGCAACGTCGTGTCGTAGACGTGGAACTCGTTCGCGCTCCCGCCGGTAGTCAGCGGGGCAGGCGTGGCGGTTGTCATCGCAATGGTCCTGTCCTGTCGCAACGAAAAAGACCCCCCGAGAACGGGAGGTCTGGCGCGGCGTCGGGCCGTTCGGCCCGTCGACGCGCCCTAGCTAATGATCGCCGAGGTCAGCATGGTCCGATCAGTGTGGCACACCCCGCGCCGCGGCAACGAGCGCCTGGAAGAGCCGGCCGTCGCGTCCCTGCTCCGGATGCCACTGCACGGCGAGGCGGAAGGGGGCGTCGGGCGCCTCGAAAGCCTCGATCGTGCCGTCCTGCGCCCACGCGCTGGCCACGTACCCCGGGTGCGTGAGCACACCCTGGTGGTGAGAGCACCGCACCGGCGCCTGCTCACCCACGATCCTTCGGATCCTGCTGCCCGGCGCCGACCGCACCTGCTGCACGCCGTACGTGCCGGGAGCCGGCGCGTGCGTGTCGTTGCCGAGACGTTCGGGCAGGTGCTGTTCCAACGCTCCCCCGGCGGCGACCGCCATCACCTGCATTCCGCGACAGATCCCGAGCACAGGCAGGGCGAGCTCAGTCGCCGCAGCCACCAGGGCCAGCTCGCTGGAGTCGCGGTCCGGGCGCGCCGCCTGCACGCTCGGGTGCGGTTGCGCGCCGTACCGCGCGGGTTCGACGTCCGAGCCACCGGCCAGCACCAGCCCGTCCAGGCGGCCCAGCAGGTCGCGGACGTCGTCCCCGCTCACGCCCTGCCCACTCAAGCCCTGCCCGAGCGGTGGCACGAGCACGGCAGTACCGCCGGCGGCCTGGACGTGCGCCACGTAGGCCAGCGGCACCAGGGCCGCGGGCACCGCACGCCACGCGCCGAAGGACGCCGGCTCGACGTAGCAGCTGATCCCGATGACCGCGCGCCCACGCACCAGGCCGCTCACAGCGGCGTGACATAGGCGCCGCCGATGCCTCCGTCCACGACGAAGTCGGTGGCTGTGATGAAGCTGGACTCGTCGCTGGCCAAGAACACGACGGCATTGGCGATCTCGTCAGGCGCCGCGAACCGCCCGAGCGGGATGTGCACCAGGCGCCGCGCGGCCCGCTCGGGGTCACTGGCGAACAGCTCCTGCAGCAGCGGGGTGTTGACCGGCCCGGGGCACAGGGCGTTGACCCGTACCCCCTGGCGGGCGAACTGGACGCCCAGCTCGCGGGACATCGCGAGCACTCCACCCTTGCTCGCCGTGTAGGAGATCTGCGAGGTCGCGGCGCCCATCAACGCAACGAAGGACGCCGTGTTGATGATCGACCCGCGCTGCTGCTCGAGCATGTAGGGCAGCACCGCCTTGCAGCACAGGTACACGCTGGTCAGGTTCACCTCCTGCACCCGGCGCCAGGCGTCGATGCCGGTCTGCAGGATGGAGTCGTCCTCGGGCGGCGAGATGCCGGCGTTGTTGAACGCCACGTCGATGCTGCCGAACTCCTGCTTGGCGGTGCGGAACAGGGTGTCGACCTGCTCAGCGTCGGTGACGTCGCAGGGCACGTAGCGGCCCGAGACCTCGGCGGCGACCTGTGGCCCA
>DAIETC010000020.1 GCA_027345905.1 Kineosporiaceae bacterium
TGGGCGCCCAGGTGCTGCTCGACGCCACCCGCCGCGGGGTCGAGGAGGTGGCGGCCGGTGCGGGCCAGGGCGCGGGAGCCGCGGCGGTCGCCCGGCTGCGCGCCCTGGTGTGGGGACGGGAGCTGTCGGGTGCCGAAGGGGTGCCTGCGGGGGCCGCCTACGCGGGCGAGGCTCTGGGGTTCGTGCGAGCCGACGACCCCGTGGCGCTGCACGCCTGTGGGGCTTGGCGGCGACTGAGCACCGCGCGTGGGCACGTCCTGGCGCGCCCCGTCCTGATCTAGGCATGGCGCCGCGACACGCTGCGCCGGGATTGCATGATCACCGCAGGTTCAGTGGGGGCGGGGGAGTGGGGAACGTTAGCCGGACAGCCGGGCCCACACCGTGACGTCCGGTGGCACGCTGACCACGCCGTCGGCCTGGGTGAGCAGCTGGCTGGCGAGCAGCACGACGCTGCCTTCGGGCAGCTCGATCGGCTCGCCGCCCAGGTTCGCGAGCACGAACACCTCGCCGTTGGTCAGCGCGAGGACGTCCGGACCCCAGCCGTCGACCTGGCCGTCTACCAGGCCGTCTACCCGGCCCTCGACCCAGGCCAGCGAGCCAGCCCCCAGCGCGTGTGCGCGGCGCAGGCGCAGCGCCGCCCGGTACACCTCGTAGGTCGAGCCGGGCACCCCTTGCTGGGCGTCCAGGGCGTAGTGCCGCCACGAGGCCGGCTGCGGGAGCCAGCTGCGCGGCCCGGGCCCGAACCCGTACGACGGTGCATCGCCCTGCCAGGGGATCGGGACGCGGCAGCCGTCGCGGCCGCGGTGCTGGTGACCTGAGCGGCGCCAGGTGGGGTCCTGGCGCACGTCGTCCGGCATCGTGGTGTGCTCGGGCAGGCCGAGCTCCTCGCCTTGGTACACGTAGGCCGCGCCCGGCAGCGCCAGCATCAACAAGGTGGCGGCGCGCGCCCGGCGCAGGCCGAGCTCGGCATCGGGTTGCGGATCGTCCGCACCGATCCCGTTGGGCAGCACCGCGCCCGGGGCAAAGCCGAAGCGAGTCGCGTGCCGCAGGACGTCGTGGTTGCTCAGCACCCAGGTCGTGGGCGCGCCCACCTCGTCGGTTGCCTGCAGCGACTCGGTGACGACCTCGCGCAAAGCAGCCGCGCTCCAGGGCGCCAGCAGGTAGTCGAAGTTGAAGGACTGGTGCAGCTCGTCGGGCCGCACGTACCGGGCGAGCCGCTGCGCCGGTTCGACCCAGGCCTCGGCCACGAGCACGCGGTCGCCTTCGTACTCCTCGACGATGCGGTGCCACCCCCGGTAGATCTCGTGGACGCCCTCCTGGTCCCAGTACGGGGGCCGCGGCCGGTCCTCTTCGTTACCGTGCAACAGATGGTGTTCCGCGCTGTACGACGGCAGCCCGGGTGCCTTGATCAGCCCGTGCGCGACGTCGATCCGAAAGCCCGCCACGCCGCGGTCGAGCCAGAACCGCAGGATCGACTCGAACTCGGCGCGCACCTTCGGGTTCTGCCAGTTCAGGTCTGGCTGTTTGACGTCGAACAGGTGCAGGTACCACTGCCCCGCGGTGCCGTCGGACTCGGTGACCCGTTGCCAGGCGGTTCCGCCGAAGACCGACTTCCAGTCGTTGGGGGGCTGTTCGCCATGCTCGCCCAAGCCGTCACGAAACAGGTACAGGTCGCGCTCCGGGCTGCCCGGGCCCGACTGTAGAGCGGCCCGGAACCAGGCGTGCTCGTCGGACGTGTGGTTCGGGACCAGGTCGACGATGACCCGAAGGCCAAGGCGCGAAGCCTTGTGCAGCAACGCGTCCACGTCGGCCATGGTGCCGAACACGGGATCGATGGTGCGGTAGTCGGCCACGTCGTAACCCGCGTCCGCCTGCGGCGAGAGGTAGAACGGCGAGAGCCACAGAGCATCGACGCCCAGGTCGACCAGGTGCTCGAGTCGCCCGGTGATGCCGGGCAGGTCGCCGACGCCGTCGCCATCGGAGTCGGCGAACGAACGTGGGTACACCTGGTAGATCACGGCGCTGCGCCACCAGGGCCGCCCAGGGGCGTCGGCGGCGTGCACGAGCTGTCGGGTGGTCGTCGCAGTCACGGGCAGACACGCTACAAGCGAAAGCTGCCCGCGTCAGCGCGGAACCGCCGCGACCTCAGCCGGGGGTGTTGACCATCGAGTGCGCGGCGCGCTCCAGGTAGTCCCACAGCGTCGCCTCGTCCGCGGGGGAGAGCCGCAAGGAGCTCACCGCCTCGCGCATGTGCTTCAGCCACCGGTCGCGCATGTCGAGCGTGACCGGGTATGGCTGGTGGCGCAGCCGCAGCCGCGGGTGACCGCGCTGCTGGCTGTAGGTCGTGGGGCCGCCCCAGTACTGCTCCAAGAACATGAGCAGCCGCTGCTCAGCCGCCGCGAGATCCGCGTCGGGGTACAGGGCGCGCAGCGGTACGTCGGTCGCGACGCCTTCGTAGAACGTGTGCACCAGTCGCACGAAGGTGTCATGGCCGCCGACCTGCTCGTAGAAGGTCAGATCCTGGCTCACTTGCCCAGTCTGTCAAACGCCGCGGTGCACGTTCACGCTGGCCGGGCGCGACGACGTCCGACGGCTTCGGCTGCCGTGGCGATGTTGCGCTGCATCCCACCGAACACGATGCCGTGAAACGGTGAGATGGCGGCCCAGTACAGCTGGCCCATCAGCCCCCGCGGGTGGAACAGCGCCCGCTGCCGAAACACCGTGCGGCCGTGAGCGTCCTTCTCGACGATCAGCTCGAGCCACGCCAGCCCCGGCAGCTTCATCTCGGCACGCAGTCGCAGCAGCTTGTGCTCCACGACCTCTTCGACCCGCCACCAGTCCAGCGCGTCGCCCACGGCGAGGTCGTAGGGGTTGCGCCGTCCGCGGCCCAGGCCGGGACCGCCGGTGAGGCGGTCCATGACCCCGCGCACGCGCCAGCCCAAAGACCAGCTGTACCAACCGTTCTGGCCACCGATTCCCTCGATGACCGACCACAGGTCCTGGGGCGAGGCGCGCACGGTGCTCGACCGCTCGTCCACGAACAGCGAGCCGCCGGCCCAGTCCGGGTCCGTGGGCAGCGGGTCGCTGGGCGATCCGGGCACGTTCGCCGAGGTCCAGGTGGTCGCCACGTCGTACTGCCGCACCCGGATGAGGGCCAGGCGCACCGCTCGGTCGAACCCGATCAGCCCTTCGGGGGGGTCGGGAAGGTACTGGGCGATGTCGTGTTCCTTGCACACGACCTCGTGCACCAGGCTCTCGACCAGTGGCCGGGCGATCCTGCTCGGCACCGGCGTGACAATACCGACCCAGTGGCTGGACAGGTTCGGTGAGAGGACGCGGACGGCCAGGATGAAGCGCCGTCCGAGACCAGCGGCGTCGGCGTACCCGGTGATCATCTGCCGGTAGGTCAGGACGTCGCTGCCACCGATGTCGAAACCGCGGTTCACCTCGGGGGGCAGGCTGGCCGCGCCGACCAGGTAGCGCAGGACGTCGCGAACCGCGATGGGCTGGATCCGGTTGTCGACCCAGCCGGGCGTGATCATCAGCGGCAGCCGTTCGGTCAGGTAGCGCAGCATCTCGAAGGACGCCGATCCCGACCCGATGATGACCGCGGCCCGCAGGACGACGGTGGGGACCCCCGAGTCGAGCAGGATCTCGCCGACCTCCTTGCGCGAGTCCAGGTGCGGCGACAGGTCCTCCTCCTCCGGGTACAGACCGCCTAGGTAGACGATGCGACCGGCTCGGGCGTCCCTGGCGCCGCGCGCGAACGCCCGGGCCATTTCCCGGTCGCGACGTTCGAACCGTTTGCCGGTGCCGAGGCTGTGCACCAGGTAGTACGCGACGGCGACGCCCGCACAGGCTCGGGCCACCGTCGTCCGGTCACCGGCGTCCCCCCGCAGCACCTCCACGTCGCCGACCCACGGCTGGTCGCGCAGCTTGCTGGGGTGCCGCGCGAGGCAGCGCACGGCGAAGCCGGCGTTCAGCAGCTCGGGGACCAGACGTCCCCCGATGTAGCCGGTCGCGCCGCTGACCAGGGCGATCGGCCGATCATTTCCGATCGTTCCCGGGCGCGCGGGTACGACGGCGTCCGGCGGCATGGTCGGGTCCACCGGGGCTCAGACGGTGCCCGAGATGGTGCCGGCGGACGACGTGGGGCCGGCTGCCGCGCCGTCCCCGCTCGCCGCCTGGCCACCCAGGCCCGGCGGGTACATCACCGGCGCCTGGACGCCCGCGGCGTCGAAGGCGACCTTGACCCGTTCGCGGATCTCGCGCTGGACTCCCCACTGCTTGTCGGGAGCGGTATTGGCGAAGACCCGGATCGTGATCGTCGTGCCGGTGATCTGTTCGACCCCGGCCACGGTCGGCTCCTCGATCATCTCCTCGCGCCAGGCGGGGTCCTCGTAGATCCCCGCGATGACGGTGCGGATGATGTCCTGCACCCGCTCCACGTCCTCGGAGTAGGAGACGGGCAGGTCGACCACGGCCGTGGACCAGCCCTGGCTCTTGTTGGCGATCCGGACGATCTCGCCGTTGCGGACGTACCAGGCGACTCCGCTGGGGTCGCGC
>DAIETC010000022.1 GCA_027345905.1 Kineosporiaceae bacterium
GCGCGGCGCAGTCCCGGATCACCTGTTCGGCCGCTTCCGCGGGGACGTCCACCACCGCCAGGTCGACGGGTGCGCTGATCTGGCCGAGGTCGGTGTGCGCGTGGCTGCACAGGTCGCGGGGCAGCGGGTCGACAGCGTGCACGACTCCCCGCAACCGCCCCGCGACGAGGTTCTGCAGTACGCGAGCGCCCAAGGAGGCCGGGTCGGCGCTGCCGAGCACCACCACCGAGGCCGGGTGCAGCAGCGCGTGCATGCTGCGCGCCTCCGCCCGGTGCTCGCGCGACTCCCGCACCTGCGCCGAGTGCTCGGACGGTGCGATGTCGAACTCCAGCTCGATGACGCCGTCGTCGTACCCGCTGCGCACCTCATAGCCGGCGGCTGTGAAAACCGTAATCATCCTGCGGTTCTGCGGCAGCACCTCGGCGACGAACCGGGTGATCCCCCGCTCGCGCGCAGCCGCGGCCAGATGTTCCAGCAGGACCGTTCCAAGGCCGCGGCCCTGATGCGCGTCACTGACGTTGAACGCGACCTCGGCCGTGCCAGGCCGGATCTGGTCATAGCGAGCCACCCCGACGATCGCCTCGTTCAAGGTGGCCACCAGCGCCACGCGGGTGACGTGGTCGACGTGGGTGAACCTGGCTACCTCCGCCTGAGACAGGTGGGGTAACGGCGCGAAGAAACGCAAGTACACCGACTCTGGCGACTGGGCGTCGTGGAAGGCGTGCAGGGCGGGCCCGTCTTGCGGCTGGATCGGGCGCACATGGGCCACCCCACCATCGGCGAGGACGACGTCGGCTTCCCAGTGCGCGGGATAGCCCTGCGCGGGCTCGGCCACAACCGCCACCCTAACGCCGCCGTACGCTTCGCCCATGCACCGTTCGGACCCGCCGATGCCCGCTGCTTCGGTGCCGCCACCGGCCTTCGACCTGACCGACGAGGTGCGCTCAGCGCTGGAGCGGGGCCGCGCCGTGGTGGCCCTGGAGTCCACGATCATCAGCCACGGCCTTCCCCGGCCGGACAACCTGCGGGTCGCCCGGGAGGTCGAGGCCGTCGTCCGTTCACACGGCGCCGTGCCGGCCACGATTGCCTTGGCCCATGGCAGGGTGCGGATCGGCCTGGACGACGAGGCGCTGGCGGCCATCGCTGCGAACGCGAACGTGGTCAAGGCCGGGGTCCGCGATATCGCCCCGGTGCTGGTGGGCGGCGGTTACGGTGCGACGACCGTGGCCTCCACGGCCCACCTTGCAGCTCTGGCCGGTATCACGGTCTTCGCGACCGGGGGCCTGGGCGGCGTGCATCGCGAGGCCGCGAAGACGTTCGACGAGTCCGCCGACCTGATCACGTTGAGCAGGGTGGGGACCACCGTCGTCTGCGCCGGCGTCAAGTCCATCCTCGACGTCCCGGCAACACTCGAACGGCTCGAGACGCTCGGAATCGGCCTGCTGGGATTCGGCACTGACCGATTCCCGGGGTTCTACCTGGCGGACAGCGGTCTGCGCGTGGAACACCGCGTCGAGACTGCCGTCGAGGTAGCCGAGGTGATGGCGGCGCGGGCGGCCAGCGGGACGCAGACCAGCGCCTTGCTGGTCCTCAATCCCGTCTCGGCGGGTGAGCAGCTCGATCCCGCACTCCACGACCGCGTGCTGCATGCGGCTCTCGATGCGGCTGCCGCGCAAGGCATCCGCGGCAAGGACACCACGCCGTACCTGCTGGCGCGCCTCCACGACGCCACCCAGGGGCGCAGCCTGGCGGTCAACACCCGGATCATCAGTGCCAACGCCGCACTGGCCGCGCAGATCGCGGTTGCCGCTGCGGCTGCCCGTTGAGATGGCCGGCGCCGACCTGCCTGCCTCCCCGCGCA
>DAIETC010000063.1 GCA_027345905.1 Kineosporiaceae bacterium
CGCTCGCTGACCAGGCTGGTGCGGATCTGGACGCTGACGTCCACACCGTCCAGGAGCACGCACGTGCGCTCCGGGTCAGTGCACAGCACCAACGGCAGCCGGGCACCCTCGGCGGCGGTGGCCACCTGGTCGTGCAGGTCGACATCGTGATCGAGGCACCACCAGGCCAGCGCCCGGTACATCGCACCGGTGTCGAGGTAGGACAGCCCCAGGCGCCGGGCGACCTCGCGCGAGACGGTGGACTTGCCTGAGCCGCTCGGCCCGTCGACCGCGACGACGACCGGGCGCGCACCATCGGTGCGTGGGGGCGTGCTCACGGGGGTGCTCCTTGGACGGGGGACGGCCAGCAGCCTAGTCGAGGATCACCCGTGGACGTTCCAGCCGAGCTCGCGCAGGGCCTCTCGCAGGCGCTGCTCGACGGCGGGCAGGACGGCGATCTCGGCCAGCCCGACCGGCTGCCCGGCGCTGTGTTCCAGTCGCAGGTCCTCCAGGTTCACCCCGGCCGCACCCACGTCGTGCAGCAGCCGGGCCAGCTCGCCGGACCGGTCCGGCACCAGGACGACGACGCTGGCGTACGACGTGGGCGCCCCCCCGTGCTTGCCCGGGATGCGCGCCTGGCCCCGGTTGCCCTCGCAGACCAGCCCGGCGATCGTGGCGCGGGCGCCGGTCGGCGAGCCGTCCGCGATCGCGTCCAACGCGCGTAGCAGCTCGCCCAGGTCGGTCTGCATCTGACGCAGCACCCGGACGACGGCCGCGGCGTTGCCGGCGAGGATCTGGGTCCACATCGCCGGGTCACTGGCCGCGATCCGGGTGACGTCGCGGATCCCTTGCCCGGCAAGGGCCACGGCCTGGTCGGGAAGGTCGCGCAGCCGGGCGGCGACCAGGCTCGCCGCGACCTGCGGGGCGTGCGAGATGACGGCCACGGCCTCGTCGTGCTCGCCGGCGTCCATCAGCGCGACCACCCCGCCGAGCGCGCTCGCCACGGTGCGCACCAGCGTGAGCGCACCCGGGTCGGTCTCGGCCGAGGTCGTCAGCACCCAGGGTCGGCCGACGAACAGGTCGGCCCTGGCCGCGACGGCGCCCGAGCGTTCCCGTCCTGCAAGGGGGTGACCGCCCACGTACCGGTCGAGTGGGCATCCCTTGCGCCGCAGGCTTTCCAGGGGTCCGGCCTTGACGCTCGCGACGTCCGTGACGACCGCGCGCGGGAAGGTGAGCAGCTCGGCGGCGACCACGTCGGCCACCACGTCGGGCGGTGCCGCGACGACGACCAGGCCGGGGTCGTCGTCCGGGCTGGCGAACCGACCGGCGCCCAGGTCGCGGGCCAGCGCCTGCGCCGTCGGCGACGGGTCGGTGAGGACGACGTCGACGCCCCGCGCCGATAGGGCCAGGCCGAGGCTGGTGCCGAGCAGGCCGGTGCCCACGACCCGCACCTGTGCGGGAAGCTCGCCGCTCACTGGGCGCCGTTCACTGGGCCAGGTCGCGGCGCAGCGCCTCGGCGCCGCGCAGGTAGACGTGCCGCACCTGGGCGCGCGGCACCGACATCTCGGCGTGCGCCATCAGGCGCACCACTCGCGGCAGGGCGCCGGGCACGTCGATCTCGGTCGTGCACAGCAGCGGAACCTCGCCCAGCCCCAGCTCGCGGGCGGCCAGCGCGGGGAACTCGCTGCGCAGGTCGGGGGTGGCGGTGAAGACGATCGAGATCAGGTCGTCGACCGGCAGCTCGTTGGCGCGCAGCACCTCGGTGACCAGCTCGCGGGTGGCGGCCAGCAGGTGCTCGCGCTCGTCCACGTCGAGCTGGATCGCGCCGCGGATGGCTCGAACGGCCATCACAGGTCGACCGCGGCGAACAGGGCGCTGACCTCGTCGGCGCCCAGGACCCGCCATCGTCCCTGCCGCAGCTCGCCCAGCTGCACGGGGCCCACCTGCACCCGGACCAGGCGGATGACCGGGTGCCCCACGGCGTCCAGCAAGCGGCGTACGACGTGCTTGCGCCCCTCGTGCAGCACCAGCTCGACCAGCGCCTTGCCCGGTTGGCTGTCGACCACCTTGAAGCTGTCGACCTGAACCGGGCCGTCGTCCAGCTCGACGCCGGCGCGCAGCCGCTGGCCCACGTCGCGGGCCAGCGGCCCGGGCACCTCGGCGAGGTAGGTCTTGGGCACCTCGTACGACGGGTGCTGCAGCCGGTGCCCCAGCTCGCCGTCGTTGGTGAGCAGGATGAGCCCCTCGGTGTCGGAGTCCAGGCGCCCGACATGGAAGAGCCGCTCGGGACGGTCGTAGACGAAGTCCCCCAACGAGATCCGGCCCTGCTCGTCACTCATCGTCGACACCACGCCCGCCGGTTTGTTGAACGCCAGGTACAGCCGCGTGGCGTCCAGCTGCAGCCGGACCCCGTCGACGTGCACCACGTGGCGGGCCGGGTCGATCCGCACGCCCTGGTCGCGCACCACATGCCCGTCCACCTGCACCCGGCCGGCGTCAATGAGGATCTCGCTCTTGCGCCGGCTGCCGACCCCGGCCTGCGCCAGGACCTTCTGCAGCCGTACCCCGTCCGGGTCGTGGACATCGACGGTGACCTCGGGCACCGGAGCCTGGCGGCGCACCTGCCCCTTGCGGCGCACCGGCCGGCGCGCGGGCGCACCCCGTGAGCCGTCGCTGCGTCCTTGCGTCATGGCCAGCCTCCGTCGTCCATCTCGTCGAGCGCGTCCACCTCGGGAAGGTACGGGGCCAGCGCCGGCAGGTCGTCGACGCTCGTGAGCCCCAGCCGCTCCAGGAAGTAGGTGGTGGTCCCGTACAGGATCGCACCGCTGTCGTCGTCGTGGCCGCGCTCCTCCAGCAACCCCCGGGTCAGCAGCGTGCGGACGACGCCGTCGACGTTGACGCCGCGCACCGCGCTGACCCGCGCCCGGCTCACCGGCTGACGGTAGGCCACCACGGCGAGGGTCTCCAGCGCGGCCTGGGTCAGCCGGGCCTGCTGGCCGTCGACCAGGAACCGTTCGACCACCTCGGCATACTCGCTGCGGCTGAAGATGCGCCACCCGCCGGCCACCTCGCGCAGCTCGAATCCGCGGCCGGCCTCGTCGTACTCGCCGGCCAGCTCACCCAGGACCAGCTCGACCTCCTCGGTCGCAACCTGCAGCACGCCGGCCAGCGCCTGCACGCTCAACGGCTCGTCGGTGACCATCAGGACGGCCTCGATCGCCCCCCGGACGCCGGAGGGCGGCATCTGCAGGTCGGTGCCGGCACGCTCGGGCGGCGGAACGCTCATGGGCGCTGCGCCTGCGTGTCGGTGCCCTCGTCGGGCGCGTCCGGCTCGTCGAACTCGTCGCTGACGTCGACCTCGCCCTCGTCGCTGCCGGTCCAGGCGATGGTCAGCTCGGCCAACGGTGCCTGCTGCTCGAAGCTGACCATGCCGTCCCGGAACAGCTCGAGCAGCGCAAGGAAGCGGGCGACGACCACCACGGTGCCGTCGGCGTCGCGGGTCAGGGCGCGAAAGGTCGCCGAACGCTGCCGGCGCAGCCGGGTCACCAGCAGCGCCGCCTGCTCGCGGACGCTGACCGTGGGGGCGTGCAGGTGCTCCAGGCCGACGGCGGCCGGGACGCGCGGGGTCAGCGCCTGCGCGGCGATCCTGGCCAGCTGCTCGGGGCTGATGCTCATCACCAGCTCGGGCAGCAGGGCCGACAGGTGTGGGTCGAGGGGCACCGACCGGGCATGGCGGCGTCCGGTCTCGGCCATGCGGGTCGCAAAGACGTCGGCGACCTGTTTGAACGCGCGGTACTGCAGCAGCCGCACGAACAGCAGGTCGCGCGCCTGCAGCATCGCCAGGTCGTCCTCGTCCTCGACGCTGGCCGACGGCAGCAGCCGCGCCGCCTTCAGGTCGAGCAGGGTGGCGGCCACGACGAGGAACTCGCTGGCCTGCCCGAGGTCCCAGGTGCTGCCGGAGGCGCGGATGTGCGCGACGAACTCGTCGGTGACCTTGGCCAGGGCGACCTCGGTGATGTCGAGCTGGTGCTTGCCGATCAGCCCGAGCAGCAGGTCGAAGGGGCCCTCGAACACGTCCAGGTGCACCTCGAACGCGCTGGAGCGCCCGCGCCCGGAGGGTGCGGCGGGCGGTGCGTCGACCACGACGGTCACCGCCGGCTCAGGCGACGTCGCCGCGGGCGATCAGCTCGCGCGCGAGCTGGCGGTAGGCCTGCGCGCCCGCGTGGGTGGCGGCGTACACCGTGATCGGCTCGGCGGCGACGGTGGCGTCGGGGAACTTCACGGTGCGCCCGATGACGGTGTGAAAGACGGTGTCGCCGAAGGCCTCAACCACCCGCGCAACGACCTCGCGGCTGTGCAGGGTGCGCCCGTCGTACATCGTGGCCAGGATGCCGTCGATCTCCAGCTTCGGGTTCAGCCGGTCCTGCACCTTCTCGATCGTCTCGACGAGCAGGGCGACGCCGCGCAGCGCGAAGAACTCGCACTCCAGCGGGATCAGCACCCCGTGCGCGGCCGTGAGCGCGTTGACGGTGAGCAGGCCCAGTGAGGGCTGGCAGTCGATGAGGACCACGTCGTAGTCGTCGACGATCGGGCGCAGGGCGCGCGAGAGCACCATCTCGCGGGCGACCTCGCCCACCAGCTGCACCTCGGCGGCCGACAGGTCGATGTTGGCGGGCAGCAGGTCCAGCCCCGCGACCGCCGTGGGCCGCACCGCCGAGCGCGCGTCGGTCTCGCGCTGCATCAGCACGTTGTAGATGGTGACGTCCAGCTCGTGCGGGTTGATGCCGAGCCCGACCGACAGCGCCCCCTGGGGGTCGAAGTCGACGAGCAGGACCTTGCGGCCGACCTCGGCCAGCGCCGCGCCGAGGTTGATGGTCGTCGTCGTCTTGCCGACGCCGCCCTTCTGGTTGCACATGGCGATGATCCGGGCCGGGCCGTGCGCGGCCAGCGGTCGGGGCTCGGCGAAGGCGGGCATCGGCCGGTTCGTGGGGCCCAGCTGTCCCTCGCCCTCGTTCTCGGTGCCCGGCAGGTGACCTTGAGCGGTGCCGGTCGGGGTGGGCGCGGCAGCTTCCGTGACGTCGGTCGGGGGCTGCACGCTCACGAGGTGATCCACTCTCCGGTTCGGCTGGCACTGACACGGGACTCTACGTCGCCCGCGACCCTAGTCGGGCGGCGTACACGGCATCAAGGCAGGCCCAGCGCATGATTGGGGCAACTACGCATCGCCGGTGATGCGTAGTTGCCCCGATCTCAGTGATCTGGTGGTGCGGAGGTCGCGGTGGCCGTGACGTGCCAGGTGTCGCCCGTGCACAGGCCGTCCTTGGCCTGGATCTGCTGGCCCGCCGCCGAGAACGCCCGCAGCCGCACATTGATGCGACAGCCCGATTGTCCGAACCACGACGTGCCACCGGGGCTAAGCGTCGCACCAGGGCTCAGGCGGCCATCCCCGTCCAGAGTCGTGACCATAATCGTGCTTCGAGTGTCGTTGATGACCCTGACGCCGACCGAAGGTTCCATCTGACACCCGGGCATGAGCAGCAGGACCACCACAACCGCCAACGCCCGCATCGCCACCCCGGATCTCAGTGATCTGGTGGTGCGGAGGTCGCGGTGGCCGTGACGTGCCAGGTGTCGCCCG
>DAIETC010000071.1 GCA_027345905.1 Kineosporiaceae bacterium
GGGCGCGCGACAGCAAACAGTTCGTCCACGCCCTGCAGGACTGCGCTGGCTCCCGCCAGGCGCTGTTACCACCGGACGCCGATCCCGCCCAGGTCATCCTTGACCTCATCGCGGTCTCGAGTCCCGACTCACCGGCCGCCGCCCACCGTCGACAGCGCCGGACGGCGTGAGACCGGACGCAACATCGAGGCACCTGTCGAGGTGACGGGTCAGCAGGCCGGCGTCCCGGACCTGCTGCGCGACACCGAGAGCGTGGTGTCGGGCTACTTCTCCATGGCCTCCTCGGCGCCGCACCTGTTCGGCGAACGAGCCGAAGACTTCGCCAACGGGGTACGCGAACTTCTCAGGTCACAGGCCGCCGACGGCATCTTCTGGACTGGCCCGGCGACACCGAAATCATCCTCGCCCACAAGCCCGCCTGAGCCGGCACTCTCCCGCGGGAGAGTGCTTGTGAACTATCGTCACGCTGCGCTACCGGTTCGGCCGCCTACGGACACAAGCCGACCACATGCACCCGCTCCGCGAACATCGCGAAGTCACCGACGTTGCTGGTGACGAGGGTATCAATACCGTGGACGAGCATGGTGGCTACCACGTTTGCGTCGAGGACCTGCTTTCCGGTGCACTCCACCGCGTCGAGTAGCTCCAGCAGGCGGTCGCTGACCTTCTCGTCTTCGGCCAGCAGGTGTAGTCGCGTTCGCAGCGCTCGAACGTTGGCGATAGCCGCCGAGCGCGCCATGCCGAGGCCGTTCTGGGCGGCGGGACGGGTTGCCACGGCTAGGTACTCACGCATGATCTGCCCGCTGGTGTAGAGCACGCAGCCGGATCGCGGCCAAATGTTGAGGCAGGCAACTGCGCCCTCGTGCTCGTCTCGCCCCTCGTCGGTCGCAGCGAGGAGCACGTTGGTGTCGAGGACAGCGCGGTCAGCGACCGGCGTCGCCATAGATCTCCTCCCGGCGCCACGTGGAGGTAGCCGTCGTGCGCACCGTGGTCAACGGGACCGGTTCGAGCGCCTCACGGGGCAGTGGCGCCGTTGCCGCCTCCTGCAGGATCTGTCGGATCTCCTGCTGCATTGAGTGGCCATGGCGCACGGCCCGCTCTCGCAGCGCGGTGACCACTGACTCCGGCACGTTTCGCACATGGACCGCTGGCACCCTCATATGCTAGCGCTAGCATGCGCCCTTTGACGCCCGCTGTGTCGTGGTGTTTCTGGGGAGCGACGTTAGCTGGCGTTCCCTGCCAGTCACGCACCAGCCAAGCGCTCAAGAGCGCCGGCCCCGCGTTATTCCGCGCGGGGCCGTCGCCACCGACCAGTAGGTCAGGTCGCGTGCAGATAGCGCCGCAGCGCCTCCCGAATGACCTCTGAGGTGGTCGTCCCGTCGTGCTTCGCGCGGCCGGCCAGTTGCTCGCTGAGTTCGGGGTCCAGACGGACCGACTCGACGCGGGCAGCTGCAGAACCGAGGGCCGGCCTGCCACGGCGACCTCGACGGGCGATCAGCTCGTCAACGTCGTAGCCGGCTTCGGCCTGCGCCGACAGTGCCGCGATCTCGGCATCCGTCACGACACGGCCGTTGGACGTCGTGGGCGTGGGTTCCTTCGTCACTTCAACAACCTCCAGTACTTCGCGCGCATGCGCATCGCGTGGATCACTAGGACGCGGTCGTCGTCGGTGACCAACACGACAACCTCGAGCAGGTTCCCGGCGTTGTCGGGGCCGATGACGAGCCAACGATCAGGGTCTTCTCCTGCGTCCTCGACAGCGAGGGCGTTGTCGACGACATGGCGGATGTCCTCGTCAGCGACCCCGTGCTTGCGCGCCGCCGGCCGAACTTCCACTAGTAAACCGTACTACGAAAAGAAGGTTCTTGTCAGCAGCCTCGAGAGGGTGCCGAGACCTTCCTCTGTCGACCGGCTGGCGGACTTCTTGTGACCATTGTGTGACCAGAAACTTGGTCGGCGGCCAATCGGGCTGGCCACCTCTTCCGACACGAATCGTCAAACCGCAGGTCATTTTGCGGAGGGCGTGGGATTCGAACCCACGAGGAGCTTGCACCCCTAGCGGTTTTCAAGACCGCCGCACTCGGCCACTATGCGAGCCCTCCAGGTGCTGCGAGCCTAGGCGAAACCCGTACCCGCCTGCGCGGTACCGCCCGTCAACCGGCGAGATGTGCCCAGTCGGACTGCAGCTGTGACCACGGGCCGCGGGCCGCAAGGGCGCCGTCCTGCAGCACCACCACTGTGTCCGCCTGCTGCAGCGCTGCCCGCTTGGACGTCGATCCCAGCACCGTGGCGCCCCGGCGACGCAGCGCCGTCCAGAGCTCGACCTCGGTGCGGGCGTCCAGGGCGCTGGAGACGTCGTCGGCCAGGACCAGCTCGGCGTCGGCGGCCAGCGCCCGCGCCAGGGCCAGGCGCTGCACCTGGCCGCCGGACAACCGCACACCGCGATGCCCGACCAGAGCTTCCAGCCCCCCGGCCTCGCTGACGTCCGCGGACAGCCGCGCGTCGTCGACGGGCTGCTCCAGGCCCCGGCGGTGGTCCAACCGGACGTTGTCGGCGAACGTGCCGGACAGCACCCGGGGCACCTGGGCGACGTAGGCCACCTGGCCGGGGCGAAGGAACACCTGTGGGTCGTCCACCTCGGTGCCGTTCCAACGCACGCTTCCGGTGTGGTCGACCAACCCCGCGAGCGCCGCGAGCAGGCTCGACTTGCCCGACCCCACCTGGCCCAGGAGCAGGACGAGCTCCCCGGCCCGAACGGTGAGGTCGACACCCACGACGCCCAGCGTCCCGTCGTCATGGACGGCGCTCAGGTTCGAGATCTCCAGGCGCTCCAGAGGGGTCCGCGGGGAGCTTGGTGGGGCCGGCGCCAGCCCATGCACGAGGTCGACGCCCGGGGGTAGCTCCATCAGGTCGACGCCACCGGCCAGCCGGGCGGTGGCCACCTGCCAGGCGCGCACCCCCGGCGCCTCGGTGATCAGCGCGCCGGCCACCCGGCCGAACCAGTCGAAGCCACTCACGGCCGTGGTGACGAGCAGGGCCGTCGCCAGTCCCCAACCGCCCTGCAGCAACACGAACCAGCCGGCCACCACACCGCACTGCACCAGCACGGTGGGCACCCCGTCGAGCAAGGCCTGCACCCGGTGCTCACGGACGGCGGCCTCGACCCGGCCGCGGTCGACGTCGCGCAGGTGTCGGTGCACGGCCGGGGTGGCCGCGGCCAGCTTGACCGTTCGGGCCGAGTCCAGCGCCGAGACCAGCGAGCGGCCGAACCGGGCGCGCGCGAGCGACGCGGCGGCCGCCGAGCGCCCGGCGACCGGTGAGCCCAGCGCGGAGGCGGTCGAGGAGACGACCATGACGGCCATGAGCACGCCGCCGGCGAGCAGGCTGCGTGCGGCGAGCCCGGTGACCAGCACGATCATGATCCCGTTGATGAAGTCCACCCAGCGGTCGGCGTAGCGGGCGAACCGGTCACTGTCCATCGCCCGCGCGACGACCTCGCCCGGCGGGGTGCGCGGTAGCCGGTGCTGCATCGTCTGACCACGCAGCACGGCCATCCGCACGCGCAACATCACGGCCACCCACCACTGCGGGTAGATCCGGGTGGCGACGGCCAGCAGCAGCGGCGCCGCCAGCAGGCTCGCCACCAACACGAGGCTGCCGGCCACGGGGTCCGCGCCTGTCTGGAGAGCTTGGACCAAGTGCCCCCACACGAAGCCGGTCACCGCCCCGAAAGCGCCTAGTAGCGAGGACAGCAGGAACAACACTGCGCCCCCGAGGCCCCAGGCCGGGTGGATCCGCAGCATTGACACCGTGCCGCGGGCCAGCCGGGGCCCGTCACCAACCGGTTGCTCCTCCCGACCCTGGGCTGCCCGGCGGGCCGTACCGACGCCCTCGCCTGCCCGCAGTGCCGCGCCCGGCACCGGCACCGCGTGCTCGCCGGCCGCACGCAGCAGCTCACGGAACGGCCCGGACGCCTCGGCGAGCACGGCGCGCGGTCCCTGCTGCACGACCCGTCCGGCGTCCAGCACGACCACCTGGTCGGCTCGTGCGGTGGTGGACAACCGGTGCGCGATGAGGATGCCCGTGCGCCCGGCCAGCAGTCGCTCGGACGCCCGGACGACGCGGGCCTCGGTGACCGGGTCCATCCGCGCGGTCGCCTCGTCCAGCACCACGACCTGGACGTCGCACACGAGCAGGCGGGCGAAGGCCACCAGCTGCTCCTCGCCCGCAGACAAGGTGGTGCCGCCGGGGCCTAGCACGGTGTCGAGACCGTTCGGTAGCCCGCCCACCCAGCCGTCCAGGCCAAGCTCGGCAACGGCGTCCACGATGCGGGCTCGGGGCACGTCCGCGAACAAGGTGATGTTCTGCGCCAACGTGGCCGCGAGCAGCTCGGTGCGCTGGGTCACCACCCCGACCGCCGCGCGCAGGTGCTGCAGGTCGAGCGAGCGGACGTCCGTGCCGCCGATCAGGACGCTGCCGGTCGGCGGTTCGACGGCCCGTGACAGCAGCGCGGCCAGGGTCGACTTGCCGGACCCGGTGCGCCCGACCAGCGCCAGTGTGCTGCCCGCCGGCACGTGCAGCTCGATGTCGCGCAGCGCGAAGGACCCCTGCGGGTAGGCGAACCGCAGCCCGCGCACGGACAGGTCCAGGGGGCCGGCGGGCACCGGCAGACCGCCCTCGGGCTCGGGCGCGGCACCCAGCATGCTGCGCAGCCGCGTCAAGGCGCCTAGACCCGCCTGCAGATCGGGCAGGTGCCGGCTGATCTGGTCGATCTGGCCGACGAACGCGGTCGTGACCAGGAACAGGGTCACGAGCGCCGCGGTGGACAGCCGCCCGTGCGCGACCAGCGCCACCCCGGCCACCGCCGTCCCGGCGAGCAGCGCGTGCAACAACAGCCCAGCTCTCCTGGCGATCTGGCTCTCCTTCTGGCAGCTGGCTGCGAACCGCGTGTGGACCGCAGCGGACAGCTCCGCGCAGCGCCGCAGCACAAAGGCCTGGCCGAGGCTGGAGCGCAGGTCGTCGCGCGCGGCCACGCCCTCCTCCATGGCGGCGGCATGGTCGGTCCAGGCGATCTCTTCGGCGACCTTGCGCCGGGCGACCTCCGCGGTCAGCGGCCGCACCACCAGGACCGTCGCGATCCCGGCACCGGGGAACAGCAGCCACGCCGGCCACCAGGTGAGTCCGGCCACCACCCACATCGGGCCGGCCCGCAGGACCGTGCGGACGACGTCCCACACCATCCGGCGCAACAGCGTGCCGATCTCGTGGGTGTCGTCGTCGACCCGGTCGAGGACCTCACCCACCGCCTGCTCGGACAGCACGCTGAGTGGCTGGTGCAGGGCGGCGGCGAGCAGGTCCGCGCGCAGCCGGCCCTCGGCCCGGTCGACCACGGTCGCCCAGACCGCTCTGGCACCCGTGTCGAGCACCGCCGCCCCGACGACACACAGCGCCAAGAGCTCGACCAGGGCCGCGGTGGGACGCTCGGCGATCCGGCCCGCGAGGACCGTGCCAGCGGTCTGGCCCACCGCGGCGAACGCGGCCGCCACGAGTGCCCACGAGGTGAGCGGGCCACGCAGCCGCGACACGCCGATCCGGCGCGAACCCTCATCCGGCGGCCCCGCCGCCGGTGGCCGCGCAGCGGTGGAGGCCCCGAGCGGCGGGGCAAGGTCTGCGGTGGCCATGATGTTTGCGACGCTACCCGCCGCCGCCGACACCGTCCCCTGGTTTTCCCGCGCCAGGCACGGCGGGGCCTACGCCTTCTCGGCCACCAGGGCGAGCGTCGGACATTGCGCGACGGCCCGGCGCGCGTGGACCTGCAGGTGTGGCGGGATCGGCTCGTCGTCCACGATCGGATACCCCCACTCGTCCAGCTGGATCCACTCGGGGAACAGCTCCGCGCACAGGCCGTGTGCCGCGCAGGCGATCGGGTTCACTCGAAGGCGCACCGCTACCTCCACGACCCGCTGACAGGCGCGCCGACCGGAAGCGCCGGCGGCACCAAAGCGCCGGCACACGGCCGGGACGCCTCGTGACGGTGCACGTCGGCAGCGAACACCTGCAACGCGCTCACCGCCAGGCGCACCGCACCATCTGGATGCCGGCACGCGCCGCGACCGGGCACCAAACCTAACCATCGGTCGAGATCACCGCGCCGCGCCGGCGACCAGGAACCACGCGCAAGGTCGGTCAAGGCGCCGGCGATGGCCGGCAGGCCGTTCACACAGGGCCCGCACTGGTTGGCGCTTTGCCCCGCGAGGTAGCCCAGCACGTGCGCTGTCTCTGCGATCCCGCACGCCGAGTCCGGCAGCGCGATGAGGATCCCGGCTCCCAGCGCACCCCCCACAGCGCGCAGCCCCGCCTGGGTAAGGGGCAGGCTGAGGGCCAGTTCAGCGTCCATCCAGGTGCCGAAGTAGCCGCCCACCAGCACCGCTTGCAGCGCTGCGCTCGCGCCCCCGGCCAGCCGCAGGACCTCGCCCACCGCCGTCCCGGTGGCGACCTCGACCACGCCCGGGTGCCGGACGGCGCCGCAGATCGTCACCAGCATGGTGCCGGGTTCGCCGACATCCCCGACCTGGCGGAACCACTCGCTGCCGTGCCTGGCGATCAGGGCGAGGTGCGCGAGGGTCTCGACGTTGTTGACCAGCGTCGCGCGCCCGCCCACGCCGCGCTCGAAAGGCCGCGGGGGCACGAACGTCGGCTTGGCCGCACCGCCGTTGAGCCAGTGGACCAGCGCGGACTCCTCGCTGGCGACGTAGTGCGCCGGGAGCTCGGCGATCGTCACGGGCATGGGCGGCTCGGGCCGGACCGCCACGGCGGCACGCAGCACGGCGCTGGCCGGGGAGCCCCGATGGACTGCGACGTAGGCGTGGTTGGCGTCGACCGCACGCGCCGCAAGCTCGATTCCGTCCAAGACCAGGTGCGGGGCCACGGCGAGCAACAGCGCGTCCTTCTGGGCCGCTGGTTCGCCCTCCATGCCGTTGGCCACCACGACCGCCGCTCGCCCAGAGCCGGCCACAGTGCGCAGCTTGCGGCCGGTCGGGAACCCGGCTCCCCCGCGTCCGGTCAGCCCGGACTTGTCCACGAGCTCGAGCAGCCGCGGGTCTCCTCCCCGACGCCGGCGCCCCGATGGCAGCGGGCCGTGCTCTGCCAGATGCTCGCTCCAGGAGGCGGGCTGGCGGGTCTTCGCGAAGCCGCAGAGCAGCCGAAGCGTCTGGGTAGCGCTCGGCGCGCGTGCCGGCGTTGTCACCGCCCGCCACCCCACACCCGCACCGGTCCTTCCCTGCGCTCGATGGCCAGGCGGATCAGGACGGCGACCGACACTGCGCCCAGACAGGCGAGCGCGAACAGCAGCCCCCAGGAGGTGCGGGCGTCGGTGCCCGTGCCCAGGTAGTGGCCCAGCGCGAGCGGCCAGGCGGCGTACGCCGACCAGTGCACCAGGCGCCACCAGCGATGGCCGGTGAGCGTGCGTGCCAGGCTCGTCGCGGTGACGACCAGCAGCAGGTCGAACGCGATGGTGCCGAGCGCCACGTAGCCGGTGCGGTAGGCCGACGTGAACGGCACCACGGCAGCCCACCAGGTGATCCGGACGTAGGTGTCCATCAAGGTCGTCAGGACGTGCACCCCCACAACCGCCAGGGCGAGCAGCGATACGTTGCGGTGCAAGGCTTGGGAGGCGAACCGCGGCCACTTGGGCGTCGCGATCCGCTGGCTCGTGAGCACTCCCAGAAGAACACTCGCGGTGAGCAGCGCCAAGGCGACCAGCCCGAAGCTGCGCGTTGCGTACCACAGGGGGTTGCCGCCAGCGCTGGCAGCGGCCGCGGTGAACGCTCCCATCACAGCTCCTGCGGCCAGCCGGCGACGGTGCGCAGCGCCCCCGCCTGGGTGACCAGCCGGGCAGGAAGTCCCCGCTCGCCCAGCCAGGCCACAGCATCGTTGCCCAGCACGACGGCCGCGGTAGCGGCGACGTTTGCCTCCGTGCAGGTCGGCGCGGCGACCGTGACGGTCCGCCACGGCCCAGCGGTCGGTAACCCGGTCGAGGGGTCCAGCAGGTGGTGCATCGTCGTGCCGCCGCGCCGCCACCGGCGCACCGTCGTACTCGAGGTGGCCAGCCCCCCGCTGCGGACGACGACCACGGGCCCAGCGCTGTCGGGCGCGGTTGCCGAGTCCTCGCTCAACAGGACCGGCCAGCCCTGACCCGGTGGCGCTCCAGCGACCGCGAGATCGCCCCCCAGACTGAGCAGCATGGGGACACCCGTCACCATGAAGGCGGCGTCCACCGCGTCGTCAACAGCCTTCGCCTTGGCGGTCGCCCCCAGGTCGAGCCGTACCCCGGGCGGGAGGCGCACGGTCATGGCAGCGGCGTCCACCTCGACGGCCCGCCAACCGGGGGTGCGCCGCAGCATGACCCGCGGCGCCACGCCCGACCTGGCGACCTCGCGGAAGGTGCGGTCGTAGCCGAGGTCCTGCAGGACCGCGCCGAGCGTGGGATCGACGGCACCGTGCGTGCTGGCCGCGGCTTCCAGCGCCACGGTGACCAGCCGCAGAAACAACGCCGACCCCCGGACGGGCCGCCCGTCGGCCCGGTTGAGGGCACTGATCTCGCTGTCCTCGCGGAACCGGTTTGCGGCCAGGTCGATGCCAGCCAACACCTCGTCGACCACCGCACGCGCCGCTGGCAGGGCAGCGTCATCGCGACACACCAGGCGCGCCCCGGTGCCGAACACGGGCCAGTCCTGTGCCGCCCAGGCTTGCTCAGGGCGAGCCCGGGTCGCGAGGTCCGTCATCGCCGGACCAGCGTGGCCGCGGCGGCCGCCGACGCCGGCCTCACGAGCCACCCGTCGTCGCCGCTGGCGGCTGCGGCTGGGCGGCCAGCTGGGGAGCCGGCGCGGGCAGCACCGCAGTGCCGTCGTCGTCATCGTCGCTGTGGAACCGGCCGCTGGCTTGGCCCGTGGGTGGGCCGGTCGGCGCACCCATGACCGTGCCCGTCTGGGCGCCCAGCGCCACCGAGCCGACGGCACCAGCCGTCAGCGCGGCCGCGGCCAGCCCCATACTCGCGCGACGAACGCGCCGCTGGGTCAGGTCGCGCCTTTCGCGCTGTGCGCGCGCGACGTTCGGTGTGCCGGGTGGGGTTGCCATGACGAGAGCATGGGCCTGGAACCTGATGGACGCCTGGGAGTTGGCTCAACACCGACCGTGAGTGGCTGGCCGGGTCGCGGGTTCTCGGTGCGGCTCACACCGATGCGCGTGCGCGCGGCGTACGGTGCGCTGCTAGGAACCTCGTAGGAAACGCGGCCAGACGGCGGCGAGAGAAGGGAGAGCGGCGTGGACAAGGTCGCTTCGTCAGCAGCGGACGCCGTGGCCGACGTGCCCGACGGGGCCTCGGTCGCGGTCGGCGGGTTCGGCCTGTGCGGCGTCCCGTCGGTGCTCATCCAGGCGCTGCTCTCGCAGGGAGCCCGGGGGCTTGCGGTGGTGTCGAACAACTGCGGCGTGGACGGCGCCGGGCTGGGCCTGCTGCTCGAGGCCGGCCGGGTCGCCCGGGTCACCGCCTCCTACGTCGGCGAGAACCGGGAGTTCGCCCGGCAGTACCTCGCCGGTGAGCTGGAGGTCGAGCTGACCCCGCAGGGGAAGCTCGCCGAGAAGCTGCGGGCCGGCGGCGCCGGCATCCCGGCGTTCTTCACGCCCACCGGTGTCGGGACGCAGATCGCCGAGGGCGGCCTCCCGTGGCGCTACGGCCCCGACGGGTCGGTCGCGCTCGCCTCGCCGGTCAAGGAGGTCCGCCAGGTGGGCGGGCGTACCTGCGTCCTGGAGCACGCGATCACCACCGACTTCGCGCTGGTGCGGGCGGCGGTCGGCGACCGGCACGGCAACCTGGTCTTCCACCTTTCGGCGCGCAACTTCAACCCGGTCGTGGCCACGGCCGGACGGGTCACCATCGCCGAGGTGGAGCGCCTGGTCGAACCCGGGCAGCTCGACCCCGACCAGGTGCACCTGCCGGGGGTGTACGTGCAGCGCGTCGTCGTGCTCAGCGCGCAGGAGCGCGCCGCCAAGCCCGTCGAGAAGCGCACCGTCACGACGCGGCAGGCCTGAGATGGCACTGACCCGCGAGCAGATGGCCGCGCGCGCGGCTCTGGAGCTCGCCGACGGTTCGTACGTCAACCTGGGCATCGGCCTGCCGACGCTCATCCCGGACTTCCTGCCGCCCGGCGTCAACGTGAGCATGCAGTCCGAGAACGGGATCCTGGGCGTTGGCCCCTACCCCCTGGACGAGGACGTCGACCCCGACCTGATCAACGCCAGCAAGGAGACCGTCACCACCCTGCCCGGCGCCAGCTTCTTCGACTCGGCCACCAGCTTCGCGATGATCCGCGGCGGTCACATCGACGCCGCGGTGCTCGGCGCCATGCAGGTCTCGTGCGGCGGCGACATCGCCAACTGGATGATCCCCGGCAAGATGGTCAAGGGCATGGGCGGCGCCATGGACCTGGTGCACGGGGCCCGCCGGGTCATCGTGCTGATGGAGCACACCGCACGGGACGGCGCGCCCAAGCTCCTGCGGGTCTGCACCCTGCCGCTCACCGGAAAGGCCGTGGTCAGCAGGGTCATCACCGACCTGGCCGTCCTGGACGTCGCCGGCGACCACTTCGACCTCGTCGAACTGGCGCCCGGCGTCAGCCTCGAACAGCTGCTCCACGTGAGCGCCGCGCCGATCGTCGCAGCGCCGAAACGGCCCTGACCGGCCGGTGCACTCAGCAAGCCCGCGGATAGGGCACACTGGTCCCTGGCGGCCGACGTGCAACAGCACCGGCCGCGGTCGAGTGCGAAGCGCCGAGAGGCGCCCTGTGTTAGCCGCGATGACGAACGCGGGTTGCCACGCATCAGCGGCCACCTCCGTCTCATCGAAAGGCTTGACCCTTGCGCCACCATGTGCACCCCGCTGCGACTTCCCCTGCGCCTGTCACCGACAGTGCCCTCCTGCCCACCTTCGCCCAGCTGGGGGTGCCGGCCACCCTGTCCGCGGTGCTGGCAGGCCGGGGTGTCACCTCCCCGTTCCCCATCCAGGCCGCGACGCTGCCGGACTCCCTGGCCGGGCGCGACGTGCTCGGCCGCGGCCGCACCGGCAGCGGCAAGACGATCGCGTTCGCGGTGCCGACCATCGTGCGGCTCACCGCCAGCGCCAAGCCGCGGCGTCCGGGCCGCCCGCGAGCCCTGGTGTTGCTGCCCACCCGCGAGCTCGCCACCCAGGTCGCCGAAACCCTGACCCCGCTCGCCGCGGCAGCGGGGCTGAAGGTCACCACGGTCTTCGGCGGGGTGAGCCAGAACCCGCAGGTCAGCGCCCTGCGCGCCGGGGTCGACGTGCTCGTCGCATGCCCGGGCCGCCTCGAGGACCTGATCGGCCAAGGCCACGTGCACCTGGACGCCATCGAGATCACCGTCTTGGACGAGGCCGACCACATGGCCGACCTGGGGTTCCTGCCCGGCGTCAAGCGCCTGCTCGACCGCACCCCCGCCCGGACCCAGCGGCTGCTGTTCTCGGCCACCCTCGACAACGGCATCGACGTCCTCGTCAAGCGCTACCTGCACGACCCGGTCACGCACTCGGTGGCACCCGTGGTCGCCGAGACCGCCACGATGACCCACCACGTGCTGGCCGTGGGCAAGGACGACAAACCGCACGTCGTCCGCGAGCTCGCGGCCGGCGAGGGGCGCAGCCTGCTGTTCATGCGCACCAAGCACACCGCCAAGAAGCTCGCCCGCCAGCTCACCGCAGCGGGCATCCCGGCCGTCGACCTGCACGGCAACCTGTCGCAGAACGCCCGCGAGCG
>DAIETC010000080.1 GCA_027345905.1 Kineosporiaceae bacterium
GGCGCTCGCCCGCCGCCAGGGTCTGGCGTGCCCGAGCGCCATCGCGGACGACGAGCGCGGGCGAGCCGTCCCCCAGCTGCCCCAGTGCGGCGAGCGCGGAGGCGGCGGTCGCTCCCCCGCCCAGCACCACGCCGGTCCCCGTCGTCAGCGTGCTCGCCCCCGCACCGGACAGCGCGGCCCGCAGCCCGTGGACGTCGGTGTTGTGACCGGTGGCGCCGGCTGGTCCGAAGATCACCGTATTCACCGCGCCCACGTCGCGCGCGAGGTCGGTGACGTCGTCCAGCAGCGGGCGCACCACCCGCTTCAGGGGCATCGTGAGCGACAGGCCGGCCCATGGGGTCTGGAACACCTCACGCAGGCCAGCGAGGTCGGCCACCTCGATGGCGTCGTAGCGCCAATCCTCCAGGTGCAGCCACGCGTAGGCCGCACGGTGCAGCACCGGGGACAGCGAGTGCGCGATCGGGCTGCCGAGGACGGCGGCGCGATGCCCGCTCAGCATTGCCCCTTGTGCTGGCGGCACCAGGCCTGGAACTGCGCGACGTTTTGCGCGTGCTGCGCGGACGTGGTGGCGAACTTGGTCTCACCGGTGCTCGGGTCGACGGTGACGAAGTACAGCCACGGGCCCGCAGCGGGGTGGTAGGCCGCATCGATCGCGGCCTTGCCGGGGTTGCTGATCGGCCCGAGGGGCAGGCCGGGCACCAGGTAGGTGTTGTACGGCGACTTGGTGGCCCGCTCGGCTGGGGTGGTGGTGATGCTGCGCTTGCCGACGGCGTAGCTGACCGTGGAGTCCAGCTGCAGCTTCATCTTGATCTTCAGCCGGTTGTCCAGGGTCCGGGCCACCTTGGCGAAGTCGTCCGGGGAGGCGGCTTCGACCTCGGCGATGCTCGCGATCGTCAGGATCCGCTCGGCGTCGCGGTCCGGCACCCCGACCTGCGCCAGGACCTTCTTGGTCTGGGCGACCATCGTGGACAGCTGTTGGACGGCGGTCGAGTCCGGCCCGAACTGGTAGGACGACGGGAAGAGCCAGCCTTCCACCTTGCCTTTCGCCAGTGCCGGGACGCCCAGCGCCGCCGGGTCGCGCAAGGCGGCCGTGTAGTCGCTGGCCGGGCGCCCGGTCGAGACGGACAGCACCTGCACGATCTGCGCCACCCGCATGCCCTCTCGGATGGTCACCTGCTGGGCCGTGCGCGCGGCCGGGTCGAGCAGCAGTCCGACGGCGGCGGCGGCGCTCATCTGCCGGCGCAGGGCGTACGTGCCCGGCTGGATCAACGCGGCCTTGGGGTTGGCCGCCACCGCGTCGACGAACGCCCCGGGGCTCTTGACGACGCCGGCCTGGGCGAGCACCTGCGCGATGGCGCGGCCGCTGTCGCCCGGGGCGATCGTGACGGTGACCTGCCCCGATCCGGGCCCGGTGTAGTCGTCACTGGCCAAGAGCGACAGCACGCTTGGGCGTAGCGCCGTGTAGGCGCCGTAGCCGCCACCGGCCACTAGGGCCAAAGCGATGAGCAGGGTGAGGGCCCGCCGGCCTCGCCGTCGACGGCGCTGCCGACGCCGCTCGTGCACGTTCACCGGCTCGGCGCGGGCCACCCCGGGCAGCACCAGGCTCAGGTCGTCGTGATCACGCATTGGGGTCCAGGCCTCCGGTCACCGTCGCCTGGCCAGGCTGGCCGGGCGCATGCCCCTGCTGCGGGCAGGATACCGGCTCGACGAGCTCACCCGGCGGACGTCCGCTGGCCCGTTCGGTGTCCAGCGCGTGCTGCAACAGGACGACGGCCGCCGCCTGGTCGACCTTGGCGCGCTGGGCACGACCCTTGACACCGGACTCCCGAAGGGCCCGCGTGGCCGCCACGGTCGACAGGCGCTCGTCCACCACGCGCACCGGCACCGACACGCTGGCGGCCAGGGCCTCGGCGTACCGGCGGGCCAGGGCAGCGGCCGGTCCCTCGGCGCCGGACAGCGAGCGGGGCAGCCCCACCAGCACCTCAAGGACGCTTCGCTCGTTGACCTGCGTCGCGATCTCGCGCAGGTCCGATCCTGCGCCCTGGTCGCAGGCGTCGTCGCGGGCCAGGGTCCGCACCGGAGTGGCGATCAACCCCTCCGGGTCGCTGGCCGCCAGCCCGACCCGCACCGAGCCCACGTCGACGCCCAGCCGAACGCCTCGGCGCATGCTCACCGGCTCGTGACCCGTTCGCCCACCACGTGCTCGACCCGCGAAAGCGCCTCGCCGTTGCGGCTGGGGTCGGTGCCACCGCCTTGCGCCACGTCGTCCTTGCCGCCGCCACCGCCACCCAGCACCTCGGCCGCCGCGCGCACCAGGTCGCCCGCCTTGACCCCCCAGCGGCGCGCCTCGTCATTGGTGGCGACCACCACCAGCGGACGCCCCTTGCTCACCGCCGTCATCGCGACCACGGAGGGGACGCCGGAGCCGAGCCGGCCGCGCACGTCCAGGACCAGCGTGCGCAGGTCGTCCCCGTTCACCTCGCCGGCGTCGTGCCCGACGAAGCGCACCCCGAAAACGTCACGTGCCGACTGGGCGAGGGCGCCGCCGGCGGCGAGCACCTGCGTGCGTCGGGCCCGCTCGATCTCCTTCTCGGCCTCGCGCAGTCGCTCGAGGATCGAGGCGACCCGGTCCGCCAGCTCGTCGGGGCGCACCTTCAGTGCCTCGGTCAGCTGAGCGACCAGCGCGTGCTCGCGGGCCAAGAACTGGTACGCGTCGACTCCCACGAGCGCCTCGACGCGGCGCACGCCGGCCCCGATGGACGACTCGCCCAGCAGCGTGACGACGCCCAGCTGGCCGGAGTGCTGGGCATGGGTGCCACCGCACAGCTCGCGGGCCCAGTCGCCGACCGAGACGACGCGCACCGTGTCGCCGTACTTCTCGCCGAACAGCGCCATCGCGCCGGCCTGCAGGGCCTGCGCCTGCGTCATGGTCTCGGCACGTACGGGCAGGTCGTCGGCCAGCAGCGCGTTCACCCGCGCCTCGACGTCGCGCAGCACCGAAGGGGGCACCGCGGCACCCGCGCTGAAGTCGAACCGGAAGCGCCCCGGGCCGTTCTCCGACCCGGCCTGGGTCGCGGTGTCCCCCAACGCTTCGCGGATCGCCTTGTGCACCATGTGGGTCGCGGTGTGCGCTCTGCTGATCGCCTTGCGCCGTGCCACGTCGACGAGCGCCTGCACCGACTGGCCGACGGTCAGCTCACCGCTGATCACCCGGGCACGGTGCACGACAAGGGATCCGAGGGGCTTTTGCACGTCGTCGATCTCGACGAGCAGACCGTCCAGCTCGATCCGGCCCGCGTCGGCGAGCTGGCCGCCGGCCTCGGCGTAGAACGGTGTGCGGTCGAGAACGATCTCGACCTGTTGCCCCGCAATGGCGCTGGACGTCGGGGCGCCGGCCACCAGCAGACCGCTGACCCGTGCCTCGCTGACCACCTCGCCGTAGCCGGTGAACTCGACCGCCCGCCCGAGCGAGTCAGCCAGCTCGCGATACGCCGACGTGTCGACGTGGCCCGACTTCTTGGCGCGCGCGTCGGCCTTGGCCCGGTCGCGCTGCTGGGCCATCAGCCGCCGAAACCCCTCCTCGTCGACGGAGATCCCTTGCTCTGCGGCCATCTCGAGGGTCAGGTCGATCGGGAACCCGAACGTATCGTGCAGCGCGAACGCCTTGTCGGCGGGCAGCGTTGCCGTCCCGGCGCGTTTCGCGTCTCGCACCGCGGTGTCCAGGATCGTCGTGCCCGAGGCCAGCGTGCGGCGGAAGGCCTCTTCCTCGGCGTACGCGATCTGGCTGATCCGGGAGAAGTCTTGTCCGACCTCGGGGTAGGACGCCGTCATCTTGTCCTTGGTCGCCGGGAGCAGCTCGGGCAGCGTGGTGGTGTCGACACCCAGCAGCCGCATGGCCCGCACCGCGCGACGCAGCAGCCGACGCAGGACGTAGCCGCGCGCCTCGTTGCCCGGGGTGACACCGTCGCCGATGAGCATCAGCGCGCTGCGCACGTGGTCGGCGACGATCCGCAGCCGGACGTCGTCCGCCTCGTTCGCGCCGTACCGCTTACCGCTCAGCTCGGCGGCGCGCGCGATGACAGGGTAGATCTCGTCGATCTCGTAGATGTTCTCGACGCCCTGCAACAGGAACGCCATCCGCTCCAGGCCCATACCGGTGTCGATGTTCTGCTGCGGGAGGTCGCGCAGGATCGGGAAGTCGTCCTTGCCCTCGCCGGCTCCGCGCTCGTACTGCATGAACACGAGGTTCCAGAACTCCAGGTAACGGTCGCCCGCGCCCTCGACGTCCCCCTCGGCGCCGAACGCGGGACCCCGGTCGATCAGGATCTCGCTGCACGGCCCGCACGGGCCGGGAATCCCCATCGACCAGAAGTTCGACGCCTTGCCCAGCCGGACGACCTTGTCGTCTGGGAGCCCAGCAATCCGCTTCCAGAGCGCAGCCGACTCGTCGTCGTCCTGGTAGACGGTGACGAGCAGGTCACGTTCGGGCAGGCCGAAGCCGCCGTCATCCTGGCTGCGGGTGACCAGGTCCCAGGCCATCTCGATCGCCCCGGCCTTGAAGTAGTCGCCGAAGCTGAAGTTGCCGTTCATCTGGAAGAACGTGACGTGCCGGGTGGTGCGGCCGACCTCCTCGATGTCGAGCGTACGCAGGCACTTCTGAACGCTGGTCGCCCGCTTGTACGGTGCGGTCTCCTGGCCGATGAAATACGGCACGAACGGCACCATGCCGGCGTTGACGAACAGCAGGTTGGGGTCGTCGAACAGCAGCGGCGCGCTCGGGACCACGGTGTGCCCGTTGTCCTCGAAGAACCGCAACCACCGACGGCGGATCTCGGCCGTCTCCATGGGGTTCACCCTTCGAGTGTCAGAACCTTGGCGGACTGTTCGACGGCGGACCGACCGGCCGAGGTGAGGTCGGGTGCTCGATCAGCGACTGGGCGACGCCCGCGTCCATGGCGCCCTCGTCGATGCCCAGGGCCAGCCGCAGCTCGGCGTCCCGCTCGGCCATCGACTCGCGGACGGCGGCCGCGAGTTCGCGCAGCCCCTCACCGAGCCCGCTCAGACCCTGGGCGACACCCTCGGGGGTGTACGCCTTCGCGGTGCTGGCCAGCTTGCGCATGGCCAGCACCCCCGCAGTGGCGCCCAGGGCGGTCCAGAACAGGCGGCGTACCACGGTCAGCCCCGTCGCCGGCGTACGCCGGACTTGCGGCCCGAGAACGCCTGGCGCACACCGTAGGTGAAAGCCGCCACCTTGATCAGGGGCGAGCCCAGCGTGGCCGCGAACAGGGCGGTCAGGGCCGAGGCGTTCGTGGTGATCTGCTGCACGTTCGTGGTGATGGCCGAGACCCGCTCCAGCTCACCGTTCGTGGTGCTCACCGTGGTCGTCACCTCGCGCAACAGGGGCAGCGTCTCGGTGGTGACCCCCTGCACCGTTCCGCGCGCGTCGTCGATGAGCCGGCCGAGCTTGAGGATCGGCACGGCCAGCAACGCGACGAGCGCCACGAAAGCGACGGCCGCGATGAGCCCGGCGACGTCTGCGAGCGACATGTCGCGAGTCCTCCTCCGGCGGGTGCGTGCGCCCCGGACGATGGCCGCCCTTGAGGCGCTGCCGGTCACCGGCAGCCCGACGACCATACCCTGCCCCGAGCGCACCCCGCCTGCCTGTGCCCCGCCCCGCCCCCGGCCCGCCCACTCCCCCGCCGACTTGTGACGGCGTGTCAACCTCTCACGCGAACTCGAGGGGTTGACACGCCGTCACAAGTGGGGAGCGAGGACGGCGCTACTCCCCGCGCAGGACGCGTCGCAGGCGCTCAAGCCTCGTGCCGATCTCGCGCTCGGCCCCGCGGTCCGTGGGCGTGTAGTACGTGCGCCCGGCCAGGGTGTCGGGCAGGTACTGCTGCTCGGCCACCCCGTGCGGCTCGTCGTGCGCGTAGCGGTACCCCTGGCCATGACCCAGCGCACCGGCCCCGGGATAGTGCGCGTCCCGCAGGTGCGCCGGCACCACCCCGGCTCGCCCCGCGCGCACGTCCGCGATGGCAGCGTCGATCCCCAGGTAGGCGGCGTTCGACTTCGGCGCGCTCGCCAGATGGACCACAGCCTGGGCCAGGACGATCCGCGCCTCGGGCATCCCGATCAGCTGCACCGCCTGTGCGGCCGCCACCGCGGTCTGCAGGACGCTCGGGTCGGCCATCCCGACGTCCTCCGACGCGGCGATCACGATGCGGCGGGCGATGAACCTGGGGTCCTCGCCCGCCTCGAGCATCCGGGCCAGGTAGTGCAGGGCAGCATCGACGTCCGAGCCGCGCATCGACTTGATGAAGGCGCTGGCGACGTCGTAGTGCTGGTCGCCGTCCTTGTCGTAGCGCAGCACGGCGGTGTCGAGCGCGGCAAGCGCATGTTG
>DAIETC010000130.1 GCA_027345905.1 Kineosporiaceae bacterium
ACCGCCACGCGAACGAGCCGGCTCACACCGAGCTCTAGGCCAGCCGGCCAGGGTGCCACCACGACGAGCATGGTCGTCGTGGCCAACAACGCGGCCCGCCGGCCCGTCCACGGGCCGGCTGAGCGCGCGCCCGTTTCCACCATTGTGATTCTCTCGGCAGGCTGCGCGTGCACCTGTAGGCGTGTATGCCCAGACCAGTGCAGCGCCGGCCGCGTGCGGGCCGGTTCACAGCAGAAGGGCGCGCCCGCCGTCCAGCACTATCGTCGACCCGGTGAGCATCGCAGCCTGTTCGCTCACCAGCCAGGCGACCGTGGCGGCAACGTCCTGCGCGCTCACCAGCCGGCCCAGCGGGGTTCGGGCGCGGACGTCGGCGAGCAGCTGGTCCGCGCCCGGCAGCAGCTGCGCGGCGCTGCTGTCCACCAGTCCGACCTGCAAAGCATTGACCCTGCTGGCCGGGGCGAGCTCGACCGCGAGAGATCGCACCAGCGACTCCAGGGCCGCCTTGCTCGCACCCACAGCCGCATATCCGGGTACCGCGCGCGCCGCCCCCGTGCTGCTCAGTGCCACGCAGGCGCGCGGGCGCAGCCGGGTCGCCAGCGCTGCGAGCGGGTGCACGTTGACCGCCAACGTCCACGACCAGTGCTTCTCGGTGAGCTCGGCAACCGGCCGCATCACCCCGGAGGCGGCAGCGGTGACGAGCACATCCAGCCCCCCGGTGGCGTCGAGCACCTGTGCCGCCAGGCGGTCGCTGGCGCGCGGCTGGGCAAAGTTCGCGGTGAACGTGCGAACCTGCCGGCCCGCCCCGCGTGCAGCCTGCACCACCACCGCCGCGGCTTGCGGGTGCCGAAAGCTGTGCAGGGCCAGGTCGTAGCCGTCATCGGCGAGCCGCCGGGCCACCACCGCACCGATCTCACCGGATGCGCCCGTCACCATCGCCCATCGCGCCTGCGCGCTCCCCGCTGGCTCGCTCATTGGCGAACGCAGGACCAGATGGTGAGCTGCCAGGTGCGGCGGCTGCCCCGCTGGCCGAGCCGCAGGACGCCGTCCGCGATCAGCCGAGCCACAGCGGGGGTGCTGACGACGGCGTCGGGCAGTGCGAAGTCGCGGGTGGCCACCGGCTGCATCCGATCCCCGAACACCGACCGCGCGGCGGCCAGCACCTGCTCCTGCGCCTGGATGGTCCCGGTCGGCAGGTAGGCCCGACCGCCAGGCAGGAGGCGCTCGTGGATCTGCTCGAGCATGGCCACCGGCACCTCGGCGCCTGTGGGACCGCCGCTGTGCCCGCCCGGGAACCATCCGGTCGCCGCCGCGATGGCGTCCGGAACCCCGCTGACATCGGCGATCACGACGTCGGCCCGCACGTCGGTCACCGGCTCGAACAGGTTGCCCACCCGAAACGAGGTCACCGCCTCTAGGTTGAGCCGGCGGCTGTTCCGCGTGGCGCACCGCACCGCGTCCGGCGAGATGTCGCATCCCACGACGCGGCCGGCACCGGCCCGCGCGGCCACGAAGCTCAGTACGCCCGACCCGCAGCCGATGTCGAGCACCGTCTCGCCCGGGTTGACCCGCAGCGCCTCGGCGATCACCCGGGTCGTCGAGCTCGGCCTGAACACCCCCGGCGTCAACCGCAGCGAGAACGGCCCGAACGCACCCGTCCACTGGTACTCCGGGGCCGCCTCAGCGTCGGGCACGCTCACCGCCGGGCACACGTGTCTCCTGCCTCCGATCGACCTGGCCGTCCCGACCGTACCGCCGTAATCACGGGACGCACGCGGCGTGGGGGTTTGTGACCCGGCGCCGCGTCACAAAACGCCCCTGCGCCGCGCACTGGACCCGGGCGCGACTGGCGACGCTAACCTTCGCCAGATGCGGGTCGAGATCACGGCGGCGATGCGCAGCAACGCCGTTGGTGCTTGGGGCGCAGCGGGCGAAACCTGGTTGGCGCGGTTGCCGACGTTGGTCCGAGAGCTGTCGCAGGAGTGGGGACTGCAAAGAGTGGCGGCGTGGGGCTACGTCAAGGCCGTGCTCAGCGAGGTCTGGTCGCACGAGGACGGCGCCACAGGGCGCAGCCGCGCCTTCGACGTCGCCGACCGGCTCTGGCCCGGTCTGCCCTGACGGCACAGCAACGGCATCGCTGCGGCGCACCGCCGTAGGCGGCGACACTGACGTCCCTCTCGGGCGGATCAGGCCGGGACGACCGGCAGCCCGTGGGACGCGGCGTCGGGAAAGTTGCCGTCGACGTAGCAGACGTCCCGGCCGGCGCGCTGGAGCAAGCTGGCAGCGATCGACGAGCGGTACCCCGAGCCGCAGTGCACCCAGACCTGGCCCGCCGGGACGTCGCCGATCCGCGCCTCCAGCTCGTGCAGCGGCACGTTCACCGCCCCCTGGATGTGGGACTGCTCGAACTCGTCGGTTCGCCGCACGTCAAGGACGACCACGTCCGAACCACCGCGCGAGGCGGCCAGCTCGTCCCAGGACACGTGGGGGTAGGACGCGGTCGCCAGCTCTGGGGCAATGCCGCTGGGGTTCTCGCCGATCGCGACGTCAGGACGGTCGATACCGATCCGGCTCAGGTCGCGGAAAGCCGCGCTGACGTCGTCCTTGCTGCCGAGGAGGGTGAGCGGCTGGCCCCAGGGCGCCAACCAACCGAGGAACGTCGTGAACATCGAGCCGTTGCCGTACTCGAAGCTGACGGTGCCGGCCAGGTGCGAGGTCGAGAACGCCACCCGGTTGCGCAGGTCGACGACCCACTGACCGTCCTCGATGCGCTGACGCAGGACGTCGGCGTCCACCGGTGCCGGCAGTGTCAGGTCGAGCGCCTGCGGGCCCTTGGCGTTGGCCGGCCCCATGTGCGCGTAGTACGCCGGGTACGCCGAGAGCCCGGCGATGAGCTCCCGGACGAAATGCTCGACGTCGGAGTCGGTGAGCGCGTGGTTGTGGGCGCGCTGCTCGGCGATAGTCGAGGACGCCGCCCCGGTAGCGGGGCCGGAGGAGCAGAAGCTGCCGAAACCGTGTGTCGGGTAGAGCTCGGCCTGGTCGTCGGCTTGGTCGGCCAGGCGCCGCACCGAGTGCCACTGCTCGTGCGTGAGCCGGTCGGTGAGCTCGGGACCGAGCAGGTCGGTGCGGCCGACGGACCCGAACAGCAAGGAACCGCCGGAGAACACGGCTTGACGCCCGCCGTGCCGAACGACGTACGAGACGTGGTTGTCGGTATGGCCCGGTGTGGCAACCACCGTGACCTGCAGCTCGCCGACCTGGAGCTCTTGCTGGTCGGTGATCGGCTCACGCTCGAACTGCACGTCGGCGTCGGCGGCCACGAGGTAGGGCACACCCAGCTGGTTGGCCAGGGCAAGACCGCCGGTGACGTAGTCGTTGTGCAGATGCGTCTCGGCCACGTGGGTGATCCGCACGCCTGCCTGGTCGGCGGCCGCGAGAACCCGGTCGATGTCGCGCTGCGGGTCGACGACCAGTGCGCTGGTGCCGTCGTGAACCAGGTAGCTGCGGTCCCCCAAAGAAGGTGTGTCGATGACGACAACGTCCACGGATCCTCCTTGATCTCGGTGCCCTGTCCGTACATTAACCGGCTCTTGCGGGGGTGTCCATGCGAAGCGGCGCGCCGGGAGGTCAGCGCGGCAGGTCGGAGGAGTGCCCGGGGGCGAGGTGCGCCTCGGGGTGCAGCAGGACGGCGGCGTTGTTCACCGCAGTCGCCGCCTCACCGAACCCGACGGAGATGAGCTTCACCTTGCCCGCGTAGTCCACGATGTCTCCCGCGGCAAACACCCGTTCCAAGCTGGTGCGCATGGCGGTGTCCACCAAGATCTTGCGCTTGCGTTGGCGAAGGCCCCACTTCGCCACTACCCCCAGGTCGGCGGTGAAGCCCAGCGCGGCGACGACCTCTTGAACCGGCAGCACCAGACGTTGCGCGGGGTCGCGGTTGTCGAACACCTCCACCGCCTCGACGGCCGAGGTCCCCCGAATGCTCGCAACCTCGAACGGGACCAGCACCCGTACGGATGAGCCGAGCACCCGCTCGATGCTGCCGTGATGCGCCCGAAACCGTTCTCGCCGGTGAATCAGCGTGACCGATGCGGCGGTCCCCTCCAGACTGAGGGCCCAGTCGAACGCGGAGTCCCCGCCGCCGACGATCAGCACGTCACGACCGGCCAGCTCATCTGGGCGGGGCACGAAGTACCGCAGCCCGCGCCCCTCGTAGTCCGCGCAGTCGGGCAGTGGGCGCGGGGTGAACGTGCCGATGCCGCCGGTGACCAGAACCGCGCCGGCATCCACGAGGTGGCCGCGATGGCTGTGCACCTGGACGCGGTCGCGTTCTACGGCGAGGCGTTCGGCGCGGTGGCCGAGCAGGTACGTCGGGTGGTACTGCTCGGCCTGCTGAACCAGCAGGTCCACCAAGTCCTGACCGCGCACGACCGGAAACCCCGCGACGTCGTAGATGGGTTTCTCCGGGTACAGGGCCGCCACCTGTCCGCCTGGCTCGGGCAACGAGTCCATCATCACCACGCTGAGCCCGCGAAAACCGGCGTAGTACGCCGCATACAGCCCCGCCGGGCCGGCACCGATGATGAGCAGGTCACACCTGTCGTGGGCCGAGCAGTTCCTGCTGTCCATGGGGCCAGTCAAGCGCAGTAGTGGACGGCACGCCGTCCTGGGAAAACACCGCTTGGCCATCACGGTGACCCCAGCCCGTACCCTTGTCACGTCGTCCTGGCCAGGCAGGCACCGACGACAGAGATGAGGTGCATCCATGGAGTACGCCGATGCGGCTGTGCAGAACACCCAGCCAGCCGCCCGGGGGGCCCGCGCGCTGGATCGCGGTCAGACGTTGCCGCTGTGGGCTCAGCTGCTCGACGACCTCGTCCGTCGCCTAGAGGCCAACGCGTTCACGCAGCGGTTTCCCAGCGAGCACGAGCTGGTGGCCGAGTACCAGGTGAGCAGGCACACGGTGCGTGAGGCGCTGCGCCGGCTGCGCGAGACTGGCGTCGTCCAGTCGAACCGGGGTCGCCTCTCGGTGGTCCGCCAGGCGATGATCGAACAGCCGCTAGGGGCGCTGTACTCGCTGTTTCGCGAAGTGGAGGCCCGAGGGATCGGCCAGCGCAGCGTCGTGCGGGTGCGCGACGTCCGCACGAGTGCCGCCGCTGCCGACGTGCTCATGCTCCCCCGCGGCACGCGGCTGGTCTACATCGAGCGGCTGCGGTACGCCGATGACGAACCGCTTGCGTGGGACCGCACGTGGTTGCCGCTCAGTGTGGCCGAAGGGCTGCTGCACGTGGACCTGACGCACACCGCTTTGTACGACGAGCTCTACCTGAGCGGCACGACGCTGACCGGCGGCCAAGAACAGATCGAGGCCGCGATTCTGACCGGCGCCCAGCGCAAGCTGCTCGAAGCCCCGCCCGGCACCGCGGCCCTGGCGATCACCCGGATCGGCTGCTCACGGAGCCAACCGGTGGAGTGGCGCCAGACGCTGGTGCGCGGCGACCGGTTCCGGGTCACCGCACAGTGGTCGAACGAACAGGCGTACCGCCTGAACGTGGGCAGCGCGCTGTCCAGCGGCGCCGCCAAGAAAGGCCCGCGCGTTGCGAGCAGCCCAGCGGAAGGGCCGACGGGCGCTCGCTACTCTTGACCCCGCCGTTGCCACAACCGCGATGTAGACCTCCGCTGTCGACGACACCGGGATCGACAGCACCGCGATCGACACCAATAGAAGGAGAGGTCCATGCCGTTTCGACGGTCCCCCAAGGGGTCATTGACCGAGATCGGCGAGGATCCCGACTACCGGTTCAGCCTGGCTAACGAACGAACGTTCCTCGCGTGGATCCGCACCTCTCTTGCGCTCATGGCCGGCGGGGTCGCGATCGTGCAGCTGTTCCCCAACCTGGGGACGGCGTTGGCCCGCCACGCGCTCGGCGCCCTGCTCATCGTGCTCGGAGGAACCCTCGCCGCGCGCTCGTTCTCGCACTGGGAGGCCGCAGAACGGGCGATGCGGCTCGGAAAGAGCCTGCCGCACTCCGCGTTACCCCGCTTGCTCGCTTCGGCGCTGGCCGTCATCGCCGTGGCCACCTTGGCGATCTTGTTGAGCGAGTGGTCCGCGTGATGGGCTTCGGGGCGTCTTGCTGAGCAAGTGGCCCCGCCTGCAGCGCGCCGGGCAGCACGCGCAGGTGGTCGACCCGGGGCTGCAGGCGGAGCGGACCGCCATCTCCTGGCAACGCACGGCGCTCAGCGTGGGGGCGTTCTCCGTCCTGCTGCTGCACACCGGCGGTGCACGGCTTGGCACCCGTGTTCCGGGCGCCCTGGCGCTGCTCGTGTCGTTACTGCTGCTGCTCGTTGCCGAGCGCCGATACGTCGACATGCTGATCAACATCAACCGGCAGTCCACCCCCTCCTCGCCCCAGGCGCTGCGCAGGGTTTCACTGGCGGTCGTCTTCATCGCGCTGCTCTCCCTCGGCGTGATCCTCGCCTCGTAACGCGCACCTGCCATCTTCCGCGTCTAGCCTTCGCCCATGAGCCAACCGGGCCAGCCCCCCAACCAGCCCAACGATCGCGACCTCCCAAGCGCGCGCCGCAGCCAGCCCACGGGCCCATCGGCTGGCACTCGGGCGCTGGTCGCCCTGCTGGTCGCTCTGGTAGCAGGGGGCCTGGCGGCGACGCTGGCCGGATGGACCTACGGCGTACTGCTGGGCTGGATGGGTGGGGCCGGGGTGTTCGTCGCATGGATGTGGATCAGCATCTGGCCGATGGGAGCCAGCGACACGGCCGCACACGCGGTGCGGGACGACCCGGGGCGCGCCACCTTCGACCTGCTGGTGCTGGTTGCAGCCGTGGCAAGTCTCGGTGCGGTGGCGCTGCTGCTGCAGGGGGCGTCGGGGGGCGCGGCCAAGAGCGTGGACGCCGCGCTGAGCGTGCTGAGCGTGGCGCTGGCCTGGGCCACGGTGCACACGGTGTTCACGACGCGCTATGCCCGGCTCTACTACACCGGCCAGGACGGGGGCATGGACTTCAACGAGGACGTCCCCCCGCAGTACGCCGATTTCGCGTATGCGGCGTTCACCGTCGGCATGACGTTCCAGGTCTCAGACACCGACGTGACGACCAAGCAGGTGCGACACGCGGTTCTGCGCCACGCCCTGCTGTCCTACCTGTTCGGGGCCGTCATCATCGCGACGACGATCAACCTGGTTGCCGGGCTCGGGAAGTAGCCTTCACTCGCGCCAGATCAGCACCAGAGCGCGGTCGTCGGTCTCGCCGGCCAGGGCGCTGTCGACGATGCGCTGAGCGCCCCCCGCGAACCCGTCCCGCACCAGCCGGTGCGCCTGGCCGAGCATGCGGTCGATCCCCATCTCGACGTCGCGCCCGGGGATCTCCACCACACCGTCGGTGTACAACAGCAGCGCGTCACCGCGCTCCAGCGTCCCAGTCGCGCCGGGGAACACGGCGTCCTCCAGGACGCCGAGCAGCGGCCCAGGGCTGGTGTCGATCAGCTCCCAGCGCCCGGAGCCGGCCTTGAAGTGTGCCGCCGGCGGGTGCCCTGCCGTCCCGATGCGGTAGCCACCGGTGACCAGGTCGAGCTCGAGGTGGATGGCGGTGGCGAAGCCCTCCTGCCACCTCTGGCGCAGCAGGTACTGGTTGGCTACGTGCAAGAAGTCCGCAGCCGGCATGGCACCGAGCAGGCCCCCGAAGGCGCCCGAGAGCAACAGTGAGCGAGTGCCCGCCGCCGCGCCCTTGCCGGAGACGTCCACCAAGGCGGCCTCCAGGTAGCGGCCGTCCGTGGAGCACGAAGCCACCAGGAAGTCACCGGAGAACGAGTCGCCGTATGCCGAGCGAAGCACGGTCTCGGCGCGCCAGCCGGTCGGCAGGGGGGGCACGACGCCCTGGGCCCGCAGCCGGTCGCGCAGGTCGACGAGCATGCTCTGCCCGGTCATACCCTGCAGCCCGAGCCGCGCGCGGTCCTTGGCCACCGCCCACATCAACATCGCCACCACGACCAGGATGAGGACGACGCCCAGGTCGACGTCGGGCCGGGTGCGACCCACGTCCGCGTATGCCACGCCCGCGACCACCACGACGTACAGCACTGCCAGCTGGCGGGGGCGCAGCACGTAACCGCCGATGATCAGCACGAGCACGAAGTCGGCGGCGGGTACCAGCTCCGGGAACGTGATGCTCGCCCAGCTCATCGTCACGGTGAGCGCAGCCAGGGCGAGCAGCAGGAAGCTCGGATTGGGCAAGACGCGCCGACGCACGTGCAACCACAGATGGCGCAGGGCCGGGTCGCGCGAGCGCACGCCGGCCGACCGGCCCAGACGGGCTGCTGTCACGGACCCTGACCCTACTGTCCACGGTCGGCCGCCGCCGGGCATCGCCCGATTGGTTAGGCCACCTGGTGGCAGCCGAGCGCCTGCGGCTCGCCCGCGCACCGGCTACGGCAGCTCGCCGCTCTGCTCGTACCGCGCGATCAGGTCCAACCGCCGTTGGTGTCGTTGTTCGGGAGAGAACGAGGCAGCCAAGAACGCGTCCACGATCTGGGTCGCCTCCTGCGTCGTGTGCATCCGGGCTCCGACCGAGACCACCTGAGCGTTGTTGTGCTCGCGGCTCAGCGTGGCCGTCTCGACACTCCAGGCCAGCGCTGCCCGGATGCCGGGGACCTTGTTGGCCGCCATCTGCTCGCCGTTGCCCGAGCCGCCCAGAACCACCCCCAGGCTGGCCTCATCGGCTCGCACGGCCGTGGCGGCGCGTAGCACGGCGACGGGGTAGTCGTCCTGCGGGTCGAACTGCGCCGGCCCGTGGTCGAGGACGTCGTGGCCTTGACCACGCAGGTGCTGCACCAGATGGGACTTCAGCTCGAAGGCAGCGTGATCGCCGCCGATGTGTATCCGCATGAGGCACAGTGTGCCAGCCGGTCTCGACCCGCGAGGGACAGGAACCGGGCACCGCCCACCACCGCCCGCAAGCACTTGAGCCGAGCACATGGCACCATAGGCCGGCTCGGCGCGCCCTTGCGCAGGGCCAGGTGACGAACGAACTGGAGACCGGCGTGCCCGGGATGAACCTCACCCGCGATGAGGCGCGCGAACGCGCGGCGCAGATCGCGGTGTCGTCGTACGACGTGCGGCTGGACCTGACCACGGGCGCCGAGCGCTTCGGCTCGCAGACGCTCGTGCGGTTCACGAGCACCCCCGGCGCATCGACGTTCATCGACCTGGTCGCCCCCGCCGTGCACGCCGTCGAGCTCAACGGGCAGGCCCTGGATCCCGCGGTCGTCGCCGACGGCACCCGCATCCAGCTCACGAACCTGGCCGCCGAGAACGAGCTGCGGGTCGTCGCCGAGTGCGCCTACATGAACACGGGCGAAGGTTTGCACCGGTTCGTCGACCCGGTCGACGACGAGGTCTACCTGTACTCCCAGTTCGAGGTGGCGGACTCGCGGCGGGTCTTTGCCGTCTTCGACCAGCCCGACCTCAAGGCCACGTTCAGGTTCACGGTCACCGCGCCGGCCCACTGGGTGGTCGTGAGCAACAACCCCACACCCCAGCCCCAGCCGGGCCCGCAGGGCAACATCGTCTTCGCGTTCGAGCCCACACCGGTGCTCTCGTCGTACGTCACGGCAATCGTCGCCGGCCCGTACCACGTCGAGCGACACGAGCTGACCAGCATCGACGGACGACGCATCCCCCTGGGCGTGTACTGCCGACGATCGCTGGCCGAGCACCTGGACGCCGCAAACGTCGTCGAGGTCACCAGGCGCGGCTTCGAGTACTTCGAGAAGGCGTTCGACCTGCCCTACCCGTTCGCGAAGTACGACCAGCTGTTCGTGCCCGAGTTCAACGCCGGGGCGATGGAGAACGCCGCGGCGGTCACGTTCTTGGAGACCTACGTCCTTCGCTCCAAGGTCACCGAGGCGCA
>DAIETC010000120.1 GCA_027345905.1 Kineosporiaceae bacterium
CGACCCAGGCTGGCCGAGCGGGGGAATCTCGATCTTGAGCCCACCGATCAGTGCAGAGCGCTCCTGCTCCTGCATCGAGGTGAGCTCGACGCGGACCTGAGCGACCTCGGGCAGCGCAGTGCGCACCGCGGCCGGTACCTCCCGGCGGAAGAAGTCCTTCAGCGGACAGCCGGGCGTGGTCAGCGCGATCAGCACCTCGACGTCCGAGCCGTCGATGGTGACGCCGCGCACCATGCCCAAGTCGACGATCGAGCGATGCAGCTCGGGGTCCTGGACCGGCGCCAGGGCCGCCATGACGGCCTGCTCGGTCAGCACGGCTGCTCGGCGGCGTTCGCCCGACGCTCGACGGCCCGCAGCACGGCTCGGTCGTGCTGGGCCATCGCGACCAGGAGCTGCACGTCGGTGGTGTGGAAGATCTGGACGCCGGCGATCTTCTCCTCACCGTCGAAGACCTGGCCCCGCAGCCCGCTGGGGTCGGGGATCACGTACATCGTGAAGTGCTGCTCGCCCACCTGCAGGTCGACCGAATCGACCGGCTCGGATGCCGACCTCGGATCACTCATGACGCCTCCTGTGTGGTGTGGCTCGCGAGCCGTGCCATCGCCACGGCGCAGGTCAAGGAGCGACCCTACGCCCCAGGGTATAGCGCAAGGACAACGGCAGGAAGAAGCCGGGCGGCAGGCGCCGTAGGATCGTCGGTCGTGACGTCCCCCATGCAGCCGGTCGTCGGCGTCCTGGCGCTGCAGGGTGAAGTGCGCGAACACCTGGCGACCCTGGACCGCTGCGGGGCGCTCGGCCGGCCCGTCCGGCGTCCGGGCGAGCTGGGCGGACTGCAGGGCATCGTGATCCCTGGCGGTGAGTCGACGACCATCGACAAGCTGTCGCGCGCCTTCGGGTTGCGCGAACCCCTGTTGGCGGCACTGGCCGGCGGGCTGCCCGCCTTCGGGTCCTGCGCAGGGATGATCCTGCTGGCCGACCGGATCATGGACGGTCGCAGCGACCAGCAGACCTTCGGCGGTCTGGACATCACGGTGCGGCGCAACGCGTTCGGCCGTCAGGTGGACTCCTTCGAGAGTGACATCGACCTGGCCGGCGTCGCGGGCGGGCCGGTGCACGCGGTGTTCATCCGGGCTCCCTGGGTAGAGCAAGTGGGGGAGGGCGTCGAGGTCCTGGGGCGGGTGGCAACCGGGTCGCGGGACGGGGCGCCCAGCCCAGCCGACGGTAGGATCGTCGCCGTTCGTCAGGGCGCGCTGCTGGCCACGTCGTTCCACCCGGAGGTCAGCGGCGACCCGCGCGTGCACCAGCTGTTCGTCGCGATGGTGAGGGAGCGATCATGAGCGGCCACTCCAAGTGGGCGACCACCAAGCACAAGAAGGCCGTGGTCGACGCCAAGCGCGGCAAACTCTTCGCCAAGCTGATCAAGAACATCGAGGTGGCAGCCCGGACCGGCGGCGGCGACGTCAACGGCAATCCGACGTTGTACGACGCGGTGCAGAAGGCCAAGAAGACCTCTGTGCCCAACGACAACATCGAGCGTGCCGTCAAGCGCGGCTCTGGCGCCGAGGCCGGTGGCGCGGACTGGCAGACGATCATGTACGAGGGCTATGGGCCGGGGGGTGTCGCCTTCCTTGTCGAGTGCCTCACCGACAACCGCAACCGCGCGGCGATGGAGGTGCGTACGGCCCTGTCCCGAAGTGGTGGCAGCCTCGCCGACCCCGGCAGCGTCTCGTACCTGTTCGCCCGCAAGGGAGTGGTGCTGGTCGACAAGGCGCAAGGCGGGCGCCAGATCACCGAGGACGAGGTGCTGGCGGCGGTGCTGGAGGTCGGCGCCGAGGACGTCAACGACCTGGGCGAGACGTTCGAGGTCATCTCCGAGGCCGGTGACCTCGTGGCGGTACGCAGCGCCCTGCAGGGCGCAGGGATCGACTACGAGTCCGCCGACGTCTCGTTCATCCCCAGCACGCAGGTCGAGCTGGACGCCGAGTCGGCGCGCAAGGTGTTCCGGCTGATCGACGCGCTCGAGGACAGCGACGACGTCCAGAACGTGTACGCCAACTACGAGGTCAGCGACGAGGTCATGGAGCTCGTCGAGGCCTGAGCCCCACTTGTGACGGCGTGTCAACGTCTGATCGGCTCGCGAGGGGTTGACACGCCGTCACAAGTGGGCTGGCGGTGGCGCGCGGCGCGGGTGGCCGATTGCGCCAGGGAGCACTTTTGCCGCTCTCGGCGTGCCTGATCCTCGACGTCCGATGTCCTGTGTAACGTGGGCCCGAACACCTGTTCGGATGGGCCGCGCAGGGGACGACGTGAGGGGTGCGCGTGCGGGTGCTCGGCGTCGACCCCGGCCTGACGCGCTGCGGCGTGGCAGTGGTGGACGGCGCGCCTGGGCGCCGCCTGCAGATGGTCGACGTGGGCGTGGTGCGCACTGCTTCGGACGTGCCGCTCGCCTACCGGCTGCTGGAGATCGAACGCCAGCTGGAGCGGTGGGTCGCCCGCACGCAACCGCAAGTCGTCGCCATCGAGCGCGTCTTTAGCCAGCAGAACGTCCGCACTGTCATGGGCACCGCGCAGGCTTCGGCCGTCGCGATGCTCGTGGCTGCGCGCTGCTCGATCCCGGTCGCCCTGCACACGCCCAGCGAGGTCAAGGCGGCGGTCAGTGGCAACGGGCGCGCCGGCAAGGCCCAGGTCGCCGCCATGGTCATGCACCTGCTTCGTCTGGAGTGCGCCCCGACGCCCGCCGACGCCAGCGACGCTCTGGCGCTGGCGATCTGTCAGCTCTGGCGCGGACCTGCGGCGGCCCGGATCGAGCAGGCGCTCGAACGCACGCAAGGTGCGCAGGCCAGCGCGGCTCGTCAGGCGCTGGCGCGCGCGCAGGCCCGGGCAGTTGTCGGCGGGGCGGGTTCGTGATCGCCTCGGTCACCGGCGTGGTGCGGGCGCTACGGCTGGATGCGGCAGTCGTCGAGGTCGGCGGCGTCGGCCTGCTCGTGCACGCGAGTCCTCGCACGCTGGCCAGCCTCGGCATGGGCCAGGTCGCGCAGCTGTCGACGACCCTGGTCGTGCGCGAAGACTCGCTCACCCTGTTCGGGTTCGTCGACGACGACGAGCGGGCCACCTTCGAGACGCTGCAGACCGTCTCGGGCATCGGGCCGCGGCTGGCGCTTGCCATGCTCGCGGTGCACGAGCCCGAGGCGCTGCGCCGAGCGATCGCCACCGACGACCTCAGTGCCCTGCGTAAGGTGCCCGGGGTTGGCCTGAAGGGCGCCCAGCGCCTGGCACTGGAGCTGAAGGGCAAGCTGGGTGCGCCGGGCTCGCTGCCGGGCGCCGGTGGTGGGACGGCCACTGGTGGTTTCCCGGACGACGAGGGCTGGCGGGGCCAGGTACGTGACGCGCTGGTGGGGCTCGGCTGGGCCGCGAAGGCGGCTGACGAGGCCGTCGAGAAGGTGGCGCCGCCGGCGGGCGAGCCGGTCGACGTACCGGCCGTGTTGCGCGCCGCACTGCAACGGCTGGGCCGCGCATGAGCCACCCTGGTCAGGTGCAGACCCCGACCGAGCGCCCGCTCGGGCCGACGTCCGATGAGGGCGCAGACGGCTCGTCCGTGGGCCCAGCGCCCCTGGACGGCTCGCACGACCTCACCGCGACGTCGCCGGCCCCGGATGGCTCGTCCGAGGTCACCGCTCGGGTGCTTGCCCCCGACGCCGACCTGGACGAGCGCGCCATCGAAGGCACCTTGCGGCCCACCAGGCTGGCCGAGCTGATCGGTCAGCAACGGGTGCGTGACCAGCTCGACCTGGTGCTGCAGGCAGCGTTGCGCCGCGGGTCCGCGCCCGACCACATCCTGCTCTCGGGGCCCCCCGGGCTGGGCAAGACGACGCTGGCCCTGATCGTCGGTGCCGAGCTGAACGCTCCGGTGCGCATCACCAGCGGTCCAGCCATCCAGCACGCAGGCGACCTCGCGGCGATCTTGTCGTCGATGACCGAGGGTGAGGTGTTGTTCCTCGACGAGATCCACCGGATGTCGCGACCGGCCGAGGAGATGTTGTACCTCGCGATGGAGGACTTTCGCGTCGATGTCGTCGTGGGCAAGGGTCCTGGCGCCGCGGCGATCCCGCTCGAGCTGGCGAGGTTCACGCTGGTGGGCGCGACGACCCGGGCCGGTTTGCTGCCGGCGCCGCTTCGCGACCGCTTCGGTTTCACCGGCCACCTGGACTTCTACAGCACCGCCGAGCTCGACCGCCTGCTGCGCCGCTCGGCGGGACTGCTGGGGATCGAGCTGGACGACGACGGGTCGCTCGAGATCGCCGGCCGTTCACGCGGCACGCCGCGGATCGCCAACCGGCTGCTGCGCCGGGTGCGGGACTGGGCGCAGGTGCACGGTGGCGGGCATATCGACCGGCACGCGGCGCGGGCGGCGCTCGCGCTGTACGACGTCGACGAGCGCGGTCTGGATCGCCTCGACCGTGCCGTCCTGCAGACCCTGTGCCGCAGGTTCGCCGGCGGCCCGGTAGGGGTGGCCACGCTCGCGGTGTCGGTGGGCGAGGAGGCCGAGACCGTCGAGACGGTCGTCGAACCGTTCCTGGTGCGCGAGGGTCTGTTGGTGCGCACTCCGCGGGGCCGCGCCGCGACACCGGCCGCGTGGGCTCACCTCGGGCTGGCCGCGCCGCAGCGGGCGACGGCGGGGTCCGACCAGCTGGATCTGCTGGCTGGCGACGACGACGACGATACGAGTCGCTTCGGGTGATCCCGGTCGACGTCCGCTTCGGGTGATCCCGGCCGCCGCGGCGTGCGTCAGGTGATCACGGCGGTCGGTGGTTGGCGGTCGGTGGTTGGCGGTCGGCGGGGGCGTGGAACGGGGCGGCGCGGCGAGGCGTTGTTGGGGAAGTGCTGGCGCTGACCTAGACTCCGCTGTCGGCCCGTCTGACGGCGGATCGAGACCAGCACACCAGCGGCATACCGTCAGCAGACCAGCAGCAGACCGCGTCAGTGCGGCGCCCGGCGCCCCAGAAGGGAGTGAGCATGGACCCGAGCCTGATCCTGCTCGCCCTGCCCTTGGTGCTGCTTGTGTTCATGTTCACTGCGCAGCGCAAGCGTCAGCGGGTCTTCGCGCAGCTACAGGACCAGCTCAGCCCGGGCCAGGAGGTCGTGACGACGTCGGGCCTGTTCGCCCGGCTCGTCCGGCTGGACGACGCGGTGGCGGTGCTCGAGATCAGTCCCGGCCAGCAGGTGCGCTGGGACCGTCGGGCGATCGCCAGCGTGGTGAGCCCACCGCCGGGCTCGAGCGCTTCGCACACCGAGAGCGAAGACCGCTGAGGTGGCCACTCCACGACGCGGCGGCCGACCCGGCCGCAGCCTGATTGCGCTGCTGCTGGTCTTCGTCGCAGTGTTCGGCATCGTCGGGGCCACGGCGCAGCTGCAGAAGGGCAAGAAGTGGACCCCCGAGCTGGGCTTGGACCTGCAAGGGGGCACCCAGATCGTGCTCCAACCGGTCGTCGCCGGCAGTAGCGGGGCGGTGACCGCCCAGACACTGCAGCAGTCCGTCGACATCATCCGTGCCCGGATCGACGGCAGCGGCGTCGGCGAGGCCGAGGTGACGACCGAGGGTGGGCAGAACATCGTCGTCGCGGTCCCGGGCACCATGGACCAACGCCAACGCGACCTGATCAAGCAGTCGTCCCAGCTGCGCTTTCGCGTCGTGCTCGTTGCGGGGGCCGGGGTGCCGACCCCCACCCCAGGCTCCACCGGTACGCCGAGCCCGGGCAGCAGCCCCACTGCCAGCGCCACCCCGAAGGCCAGCGCCACCCCGAAGGCGACCTCGGGCAAGGCCGCGACGCCGTCCACGTCGTCCGCCAAACGAGGGCTGCCCCAAGCGCTCCTGCAGGCCACCACGACGCCCACCCCCACGGCGAGCCCGACCCCGAACGCGCCCTCGCCGAAGCCGACCAACGCCAGTGACCTGTCGCAGATCACCCCGGCCCTGGAACAGGAGTTCGTCGCACTCGACTGCGCCAAGACCCGAGCGGTGCAGGGCAGCCGTGACGACCCGAACAAGCCACTGGTCACCTGCTCACAGGACAAGACCGAGAAGTACATCCTGGGCCCGGCGGAGGTGGTCGGCACCGACATCAAGGACGCCACCGCGGGCCTTCGCCAGCTGCCCGGCGGAGGCACGAGCAACGAGTGGGTGATCAACTTGTCCTTCAACGGCGAGGGCACCCGCAAGTTCCGGGACGTGACCGCCCGGATCACCTCGTTGCCGCCCCCGCGCAACCGCTTCGCGGTGGTACTGGACGGACTGGTGATCACCGCGCCGCAGTCCAACGAGGTCATCCCGAACGGGCAGGCCGAGATCAGCGGCAACTTCACCCAAGCCAGTGCGCAGACCCTCGCCAACCAGCTGAAGTACGGCGCACTACCCATCTCCTTCACCACCCAGACCGAGGACACGATCAGCCCGCTGCTCGGAGCAGAGCAGCTGCAGCGCGGACTGCTCGCGGGGCTGATCGGCTTGGTGCTGGTGGTGCTGTACTCGATCCTGCAGTACCGCGGGCTGGCTCTGGTGAGCATCGCCTCGTTGCTGGTGGCCGGGGCGCTGACGTACGGGATGGTCGTGCTGCTGGGGCAGAGCCAAGGGTTCCGGCTCAGCCTGGCCGGTGTCACCGGCCTGATCGTCTCGATCGGCATCACGGCGGACTCGTTCATCGTGTTCTTCGAGCGAGTACGCGACGAGGTGCGCGATGGTCGGTCCCTGCGGGCGGCCGTCGAAGGTGGCTGGAACCGCGCCCGGCGGACCATCCTGGCCGCCGACGGCATTAACCTGCTCGCCGCCAGCGTCCTGTACCTGCTGGCCTCGGGCGGGGTGCGCGGGTTCGCCTACACCCTGGGCCTGACGACGGTCATCGACGTCGTCGTCGTGTTCCTGTTCACCTACCCGATGCTGGCGCTCATGGCTCGCTCGCGCTTCTTCGGCGGCGGCCACCGGTGGTCTGGGCTGGACCCGCAGCGGCTCGGGGCCCCGGCCAAGGTCGGCCTCAAGGCCAACCTGGGCACGATCGCCGGACGCCGGGCCGCGGCCACCGGCTCGAGCGCTGCGCCGGCCCCCTCGGCGGGCTCGGCCCCGGGGCAGCTGTCATGAGCCGCTTCTCGTCCATGGGCAACCGGCTGTACAGCGGTGAGACCTCCCTGGACATCGTCGGGCGCCAGCGCAGGTGGTATGCCCTCTCGGCCGTGATCCTGCTGATCTCAGTCGGGGCGCTGCTGACGCGGCATCTGACGCTGGGTCTGGAGTTCACCGGCGGCTCCGAGCTTCGGGTCACGGCGGCCCGGACCACCTCGGACCTGGTCGGCGCGCGGGCGGTGACCGCCGTCGTCCCTGGCGCGCAGCCGCGGGTGGCCAAGATCGGCACCGACTCGGTGCGCGTGCAGATCGACAAGCTGACCGACACCCAGACCAGCCAGGTCCGTGCCAGCCTCGCCAAGGCCTACGGCGTCCCACTCGCCAACGTCACGGCGTCCTTCATCGGGCCGTCCTGGGGCCAGAGTGTCTCGCAGAAGGCGCTGACCGGGCTGCTGGTCTTCCTCGTCCTGGTCTCTCTCGTGATCGCCGCCTACTTTCGCACCTGGACCATGGCCCTGGCCGCGATCGTGGCGCTGCTGCACGACCTGCTGATCACGGTGGGTGTCTATGCCCTGCTCGGTTTCGAGGTGACGCCCGCCTCGGTCATCGGGTTCCTCACCATCCTTGGCTACTCCCTGTACGACACGGTGGTGGTCTTCGACAAGGTGCGGGAGAACACCGCGCACATCACCGCCCAGACCAGGCTGACCTACTCTGCCGCGGCCAACCTCGCGCTCAACCAGACGCTGGTTCGTTCGATCAACACCTCGGTGGTGGCTCTGCTGCCGATCGGGTCGATCCTGTTCATCGGGGCCCTGCTGCTGGGTGCGGGCACGTTGAAGGACCTCTCGCTCGCCCTGTTCGTCGGTGTGGCCGCCGGAACCTACTCTTCGGTCTTCATCGCCACCCCGCTGCTGGCCGACCTTCGCGAACGCGAACCCCAGATGCGAGCCCTGGCCAAGCGGGTGCGGGCGCGTTCGGCAGCACCCGCAGCGCTCGCACCGGGCGCTGCACGCGCCAGTGCGGGCACAGCGGT
>DAIETC010000121.1 GCA_027345905.1 Kineosporiaceae bacterium
GACGACCCGACGCCGGTCGAGATGAAGATCGACCTGCCGGTCGACGCGCACCTGCCGCACGAGTACGTGCCCGGCGAGCGGCTGCGCCTGGAGGCGTACAAGAAGCTCGCGTCGGCGGCCGACGAGGCGGCGGTCGAGCAGGTGCGGGCCGAGCTCGTCGACCGGTACGGCCAGCCCCCCGAGGTCGTCGAGAACCTGCTGGACGTCGCCCGGCTGCGCACCCACGCCCGCCGGGCCGGGCTCAGCGACATCACCGTGCAGGGCAACCACGTGCGGTTCGCGCCCGTCGAGCTGCGCGAGAGCCAGCAGCTGCGGCTGGCCCGGCTCTACCCGGGCTCGATCGTGCGGCCGGTGACGCGCACGGTGCTCGTGCCCAAGCCGACGACCGCGCGGATCGGGGGTCGGCCGCTGCGCGACCGAGAGGTCCTAGGCTGGGCGCGGGACCTGATCGACGCCGTGCTGCTGGGCAGCGTGGCAGGTGCCGCCAAGGTGGCCGACCGGCCGGTTCGAGAGGGAGTCTCGTGAGCATGAAGTCGCTGCGGCTGGTGAGCCTGGCCGCCGCGGCAGCGCTGGCGCTGACAGCGTGCAGCCCCGACCAGGCCGGCACCGCGGCCTTCGTGGGCAACCGGCGGATCACCAGCGACCAGCTGCAGGGGGCGCTCGACGGTCTGCGCAAGGGCAACACGCAGTTCGCCCAGGTCGACCAGCTGGACCAGCTGGTGCTGTTCGACCTGGTCGCCGAGCCGTACCTGCTGGCAGCCGCCGCGAAGGCCGGGATCAGCGTGCCGGCCGCGCAGGCGCAGGCGCAGCTGCCCCAGACGCCGCACGCCAACCCCGAAGCGCTGCGCGCGTTGCGCGCCCAGCTGGCCCTGAACCTGCTCAAGCAGGGGCAGAAGGACGCCGAGCTCAACACGGTCGCGGCCCAGCTGCGCGCGGTACGGATCCGGGTCAACCCCCGGTACGGGCGGTTCGACAAGGCCCAGCTGACGATCACGGACGCGGCACCGAACTGGCTGGCGCACCCTGCGGCCCCCGCGCCGACCGGTGCGCCGACCGGCGCACCGCCGACCGGCTGAGTCGTGCAGCACGACGCGAACGGCCGGCTGGCGCTGCTGGTCAGCTCACCACGTGTGGCACCGGGACTGCTGTCCCGGGGCGCATGGCAGGTGCTCGCCGAGGCCGACCTCGTGCTGTGTGCCGACCCGGACGACGCCCAGCCGGGCGCCCTCGCCGAGGCCGGGATCGCCGTCCGGGCTAGTGAGAGTGGCTGCGCCCCAGCGACTTTGGCTCGCGAGCTGGTGTCGGCGGCCACCGAAGGGCTCGTCGTGTGGGTCGGTTCACCGGACGGCGACGCCGGGCTGACCGACGCGCTCGCCCAGGAGCTGTCGCGGGTCGCCACACATGGGGCGCCACCGGCCGTCGAGGTGCTGGTCGCAAGCCACGACCTGCCCGGTGCCCGGCTGCTGGACCTGGTGGCGCTGATGGACCGGCTGCGCTCGCCGGGCGGCTGCCCTTGGGACGGCGAGCAGACCCACGAGAGCCTGGTCACCTACCTGGTCGAGGAGGCCTTCGAGGCCGCTGAGGCGCTGGAGACCGGCGACCGGGCCGCGATCCGCGAAGAGCTGGGGGACGTGCTGCTGCAGGTGGTCTTCCACGCCCGGGTGGCCGGCGAGCACGCCAGCGACCCGTTCGACGTCGACGACGTGGTCGAGGGGCTGATCGCCAAGATGGTCCGGCGCCACCCGCACGTCTTCGCCGAAGGCGGCGAGGGCGCCACGCTCGATGCCCTCGCCGCAGCCTGGGAGCGGCTCAAGGCCGCCGAGAAGCAACGTGAGCACGTGCTGGACGGCGTCCCCGTGGCGCTGCCGGCGCTGGCGCGGGCCGACAAGGTGCTCGCCCGGCTGGAGCGCGCCGGGATCGAGGCCGCCCCGGGCGACCCGCAGACGGTCGGCGGCGCCCTGCTCGACGTGGTGCGGCGGGCGCGCGAGCAGGGCGT
>DAIETC010000145.1 GCA_027345905.1 Kineosporiaceae bacterium
GAGGGCGTAGAAGATGCGCTCCTCGTCGTGCTGCACGTGCACGACGACCTCGCCGTAGTCCAGCAGCACCCAGCGCCCGTCCCGTTCGCCCTCGCGGCGCAGCGGTTTGGCCCCGAGAGCGAGCAGGCGCTCGTGCACGGCGTCGACGATCGCCGCCACCTGCCGCTCACCGGGCGCCGAAGCCAGCAAGAACGCGTCGGTGATGACGAGCTGCTCGCTGACGTCGATGGCGACCACGTCGGTGGCGAGCTTCTCGGCGGCCGCCGCGGCGGCGGCGAGCACCAGCTCGCGGGCGCGATCGGACGCGGTCACAGGGCTCCTCAGCTCGGGTGCAGACAACCGACCCACTCTCTCATGGGCGACAGGGTTAGCCCGGCCGAAAATCCTTGCCCAGCATGACGACCACATCGGCCACGCTCGGCGCCGCCTCGCTCACCCGAAGCGCGGAGTCGTTCAGCCCCAGGGCCTGCACCACGGCATGCCCGCGGCGGCGGCTGTCCGGCGACCCGTCGGGTAGCAGCACCAGGCTTTGCTCGACACCGAAGCCGGCCAGGTTACCGCCCCCCACGTACCGCAGGCCGGCGGCCACCAGGCGGGATCGGGCCGCCTCGCCAAGACCCGGGGTGCCCACCCCGTTCTGCACCAGCACCCGGATCACGCCGCCTGCCGGCGTCGGCAGCATGGCCCCGGCCAGCCGGGACCTGACCACTGCCGCAGCCCCGACCGCATCCAGCCCGTACGACGGCACGCCGGCCCCGGCGGCGATGTCGGTCACCGGCAGCACGGTGGAGGCAAGCTGGCCGGCGCCGGCGTCCGCCCGCAGCCGCCCGACAGTGCGCACCACCGTGTCCAGCCCGGCACCCGTGGGCGCGTCGGGCAGTGCGCCGAGCAGTGCCCGACGCGCCTGGCTCGCCGCCGGCAACGCTGCCAGGACGGCGTCCAGGACACGCTCCTGCCGGGCCAGCCGGGAGGGTTCCGGCTCGTCGCCGACGAGCAGCTGCGCGTACGCCGCAGCCTGGGCGCCGCTCAGCCGTTGGTGTGCCCCGGCGCTCACGAGGACCGCCGACCCGACGTCCGCGCTCGCAGTGACGTCCACGTCCACGTCGACGACAACGCCCCCGAGGGCATCGACCAGCCTGGCCAGCGCCGCGCTGTCCAGCACCCACGTCGTGTCGACGCGGATGTCCAGAGCATCCGAAAGTGCCGCGCCCAGTGACTGTGCGCCGGGCGTGAGCGCCTGAGCGATCGGCACCCGTCCGGCGCCGGGGACGTCCAGCACCAGTCGGCTGGGCACGAGGATCTGCTGACCGGAGCCGGCACCCGAGGCGAGCAGCGACACCCCGCTGACCTGGCCCCCCTGAGCGAGGGCCAGCGCCACGACGTCCTGGCGCGGTGTCGGCGCAAACACGTGAGCACCGGCGCGCCCGAAGCGTTCGCGCACCGACCACACCCATGCGACCAGCGCCAGCAGCGACAGAACCAGCAGCAGGGCCAAGACCCGTCGGGGCGCCCGCAGCCGCCTGGCGGGTCGCCGGCGCAGCACCGCCAACGGCGTAGCGGGCTCAGTGCGTCGGCTGGCGTCGGGCGCTGGCGAGAGCCCAGTTGGTTGCTTGTACGCCGGCCCATCTGACGGGCCATGTGGCTCTGACGGGCCATGTGGCCCGTCACCGGTCAGGTCGAGCAGTGCCGCAAGCTCGTCCTCGACCCGACGCAGCACCGTCCGGGTGACCAGGGGGTCGGGCGTCCAGCCGCCCGCGGTTACATCGGGCGCGCGCCGCTGCACGAGCGGGGTCGCGCTCGCGTCCCCGGGGTCCGGGCCGCGCAGAGCCCACGGACGCACCCCCGGACGCGCCGATACCGGCGCCGATGACACGGGCCCCGCACCGGCTCCCGGTGCCCGCACATCCGTCACGTCTTAGGTATCGGCAGGTTCACCCATCCGGTACAGCCCGTATTTGGCGATGAACTGCACCACGCCGTCCGGGACGAGGTACCACACCGGTTCGCCGGCGCGCACCCTGGCCCGGCACACCGTCGAGGAGATCGCCAGGGCGGGCACCTCGAGCAGGCTGATCCGGTCGGTGGGGACGCCGCGCCCGGACAGCTCGTGCCCGGGCCGGGTCACGCCGACGAACTGCGCTAGCTCGAAGAGGTCCTCGACCCGCTTCCAGGACAGGATCTGCGCGAGCGCGTCCGCGCCGGTGATGAAGTACAGGTCGGTCCCCGGGTAAAGGGCGCTCAGATCGCGCAACGTGTCGATGGTGTACGTGGGCCCGGGGCGGTCGACGTCCACCCGGCTGACCGTGAACCGCGGGTTGGCCGCCGTGGCGATGACCGTCATCAGGTAGCGCTGTTCGGCCGAGCTGACCTGCTCGCCGGGCTTTTGCCAGGGCTGGCCGGTCGGGACGAAAACGACCTCATCCAGGTCGAAAACGCTGGCTACCTCGCTGGCGGCTACCAGGTGACCGTGATGGATCGGGTCGAAGGTGCCGCCCATGACCCCAAGGCGTCGTCGCCTGCCCACGAGCGTTGCGGCGTGGTCCTGGGCCGTGGCTCAGCGGTGCTTGTGGCCAGTGTTGCGAAACGACCAGGTCAAGGCGAGCAGTGCCAGGAAGGTGCCCATCGAGATGAGGCCGAAGACGGCGGGATCGAACGGCAGCGGGTGGGTCGTCTCAGCCGCCGCCAAGGTGTGTAGCAGCACGTTGGCCATGAAACTTCCCTCCAGGGTGCGGCAGCGCCGCGTCGTCGTCCGCGTAGAGTCTGGCACAGGCCGAACGCCCGCTGATCGATGGGTCAGCTGCGGCGGCCTCCCTGACGGCACCCGCAACCAAGGAGTCCCCATCGACGCCACCTCGGGGCCGATCGCAGAGCGTGCGGTCACACTCACCGTGGTCGTGCCCATGTACGACGAGGCGCAGGTGCTGCCACTGTTCGCCGAACGCCTGCGAGCGGTGCTCGACGGCCTCGGCGAGAGTTATGAGGTGCTGGCCGTGGACGATGGCAGCACGGATGCCACGCCGGCCCTGCTCGAACGGATCCGCAGGCAGTGGCCGGCCCTGCGGGTGGTGCGGCTACGCGCGAACAGCGGGCACCAGGCCGCGTTGTCCGCCGGTCTGGCCCGAGCCCGGGGGGACTGGGTGGTCAGCATCGACGCCGACCTGCAGGACCCCCCCGAAGCGATCGGGCCCATGTTGCAGGCCGGCCGCTCGCAGGGCGCGGACGTCGTGTACGGCGTGCGCACGGACCGCACGTCCGACTCGGTCTTCAAACGGATGAGCGCCAAGCTGTTCTACACGCTCATGGGTCGCATGGTGGGTGCGCCGGGACCGGCCCATGCCGGGGACTTTCGGATGATGAGCCGGGCCACGGTCGACGCCGTGAACATCCTGCCCGAGCACCATCGCGTTCTTCGCCTGGTCGTGCCCGCCCTGGGATTTCCGAGCGTGAC